>JAWXAW010000068.1:0-22191 GCA_034439675.1 Saprospiraceae bacterium
ATCATCCTCTTCATCATCCTCTTCATCATCCTCTTTTTCCTGACTGAGCATCTGGCCGGTACTGCTAAAAAGGATGTCGAAACTTGCAGCCTCGATTTCATAGTTTACATTCCCTTCGATATCGGTCACTTTGGTAGCTTCCTCTATGGTTGCAGAAGGATAATTTTTGGAAACATATTCCGTCACGCCGGAAGGGAGATCAGCTATTGCTATTTCATTTTCTGTCTGGACCAATATTCCGTCTCTCGAAAACAGCAGGGAGGTTTCTTTCTTCGCTATCAGGAAAGAGCCTTCATACATACCATCCTCATTTTCCCACTTCACTTTAGAGGCATTGGGATACAGGGCGCTGAAACCGGTGATGACAGCAGGCGGAACATCGCGTTTCTTTATGGATTGCGCTTCAATACGGAGTGTACAGAACATTACAGCACCTAATAGTATGAGCTTATTCATTGATGTATTTTTTAAATAGAGTTTAAAAATAGGTATAAAGTGGAAAACTAATCGAATTATTCTCTTGGGCCAATGACCACCTGGCTTGCGGCCAGTACTTATCCAGTAAAATCAAAGGTGTACTCCATCTGCTCTGCTTTTGGCTCAAAGGTATTGATCCCCTTCTCATCCTCAAAAATACTGGCTTCGTCTGTCTTATTATCCCCATAGGGTTCTACCCGATAATGTAAAGCTGGCTCTGGCAAGACTGCTATTTTGATTTCAGTCTCTGTCTGCAGGAGTGTTGTGTCTCTTGAAAATACCAAAGAGGATTCTTTCATGCGTATAGAAAAGGAGCCTTCATAGATGCCATCTTCTTTTTCCCAATTCCCTTTGGAGGCATCGGGATAAAGTGATTTGATTTTGTCAGTAATCATTTTCAGAATATCCTTATTGTTTTGTGCATTTACGCTTGTACCAAAGGAGAGAAACAGCCGCAAAGACATAGCGAATACGCCTTTATTCTTTTCATCATTTTTATCACTTGATTAGGTATGTCCATTTTACATTTCCATCACCAGATTTAATGAATGGAAACCAGATGAATCTCTGAATTATCTGCCAAATTTATTTCTTTGATCAGGCCTATCCCGGGTGCATAAAACTTATGCTCATGGAGATCAGGTTCTATTGCTGTAAAGTTTCTGGACTGTAGACAATCGGTGAACGCACCAAAAGGAATGGTGATATTCAAGTCTGTAGCCATAATTTCAGCCTCATCTTCTGCTTCATTAAAATAATACTCCTCCCGATATGTCGTGCCGATAAGCGGATTAGCCTGCATAATAATTCCTGCCTTAGCTCCGTCTATGCCGGCTTCCCATGAACCAGAATGATCTTTGATCGTGCCATCCGGATTATAATTATTCACATCTTCTCCGAAATACCAAACATGACCGTCCTTATCCTGAGCATACCAATCATCTGCTTCCTCAATAAGGTGTCCATTGAGATATGCTTTAAAATTAACGACCAGGCATTCGATGCCCTGTACCGTCCGGGTAATGTTTAATCGCTGTTCTTCTATCGTTTCAAGTCCATCCGGGGTTTGACCCTCGTAGCTGTATACCAATCCTTCTGCAACAGGAAAATAGGGATTTGAAATGGTTGTACTGTTGGGGAAATTCGCGGCGGTGATCACGGGCTGATAGGATTGATCGAGGGTTCTTAGTGTTTCATCCTTTTGGCAGGAAAAAAATGCCAAAGCGAAAAGCAATGTGAAAAACATGGACTTACTCATACTTTTAAGTTTTATGGTTCAACAATGAAACAAAGCTAGGGGTCGAATCTGTAGAAAAACTGGATTAACTAAAAACGATTTGTATCGAATGCCATCCATCGTTATAATGATACGCTATTCTAAATCCATAGCTCGAGCAAATTCTCTCCACTATGGCAAGTCCTAGTCCGGGAGAATCCGAGGGGAGGCCATCTTTATTAAATCTTTGAAACAAAGACGCGGACGGCTTGGAAAGTGGACGTCCGGTATTGGCAATTGTCAATTGTGTGGAATGAATATCCATTTTGATTTGCCCGGGTTCAACATTATGTTTAATGGCATTTTGCAAAATATTCGATACCAGGATATCTGCCAGCGATGGATCTATCTGAACGGTAAGCGGCTCATGTAGAAATAGCTCCATTTTAATGTGGCTTCCAGGCTCACATTCCTCATAAGCCTCCATGCGGTTTCGGATGAGCTCACCCAGGTCCACAGCCTCTAGGGATGAAAATTGCCGATTCTCAATTCTTGAAAGCAACAATAAGGATTGTGTCAGACGGGACAATCGTCCGGTGGAAGTAATAGCGTCCGATATCCATTCCCATTCTTTGCCTGACCAATCTTCCTTTTGCAACAGCAATTCTAACTTGGATCTAATGACCGCCAATGGAGTTTGAATTTCATGTGAGGCATGGTCAGTGAAATCTTTAAGTTGTAGATATTGGTGGCTAATCTCATTAAGGAGCCTGTTGATTCCTTGCCGGAGTTCATTAAACTCTTTGATTCGGGTTGGGGGGGTGGATAAGGAAGAATGATATTGTAATTGGACAGAGCGCAATTGATCAAGGATCTTATAAAAAGGAGACCATAACTTGTGTGCTATCCATTGATTGAAAAAAATTAAAACTATTAGTAGTAATAAAAGGAAAAGACCCAGGGATCTGGCAATAGCGTCAAGGAGATCGTCTTTTTCAACCATGGGTTTGCTGAGAATGGCTTTGTACCATTTCCCTGATGCGAATACCGGGAAAATATGTTGCCGGTATGGAAGCATTTCATCGCCGAGTGGGCTTAGCAAGAAGGTATCCATGGTAGAAGAATCCACTTCAGACGTCACAGGAATGAACTGAAGATGTCGGTCATCTGATGATAAACTCTCAGGTAATTGGTGTCGGGCCGCTATATACTGTCGAATGTCCTTTCTTTCAATGGCCAGTTGTTCATTCATTTCCTCCTCCAGAAGGCTCGAAAGATGTCCATAAAAAATAAAGCCTGCAAGTATACAGAGGCAAGCGGTAATGCATAGATAATACAATCCCGCCCGGGTGATAAGTCTCATAAAGCAGTAAATTTATAGCCTACGCCATAAATAGATTGTATGTAATCCGCACATCCCTGATCCAACAATTTTTTCCTGAGGTTCTTAATATGGGAATAGATAAAATCAAAAGAGTTAAAAAATTCCGCTTGATCACCCGAAAGATGCTCAGCAAGTACTTCTTTTAACATTACCCGGTTCTGATTCGTAATAAAGAATAGCAAAAGTTCGTACTCCTTTCTGGTAAGGATGACTGGGGTATGATGCACCTCCACGACCATCTGGTCCGGAATTATTTTTATTTCGTTAAAGACCAGTTCCATGACGCCATTCATTTGTCTGCGCCGCCAAAGGGATTTAATTCTCGAATGCAGTTCCGCGAGATGAAATGGTTTGGGTAAATAGTCATCTGCGCCAAGATCCAGGCCTTTAATTTTATCATCCACAGAATTTTTCGCGGAGAGGACGATGATGCCTGCTGAAGGACTATATTTTCTTAAATTACGCACTAACTGATAGCCTGAACCATCCGGCAGCATAATATCAATGAGGGCACAATCATAGGAAAACATGGATATTCTACTGTCTGCTTCCTGATAGGTACAAGCCCATTCACAACGATATCCTGTGGCTATCAGAAATGAAACGATCGAAGTAGCCAAGTCCTCTTGATCTTCTACCAGCAATAGCTTCATCTGCTCAATATACGGAAGCAATTCTGTAGAAATTCAGGATTAACGTCAAGATAGGTCCTGTAGGCAGATCTGCAATAAGTATATCATCATCCTGTAATAAAGAAAGCAGGGCGATATCTTTATTCAATGATCCAAACTGGAATCTTATCCTATTTACTGCCCTGGGTGAGGGCTTGAATCCCAACGGCAATAAAATGGCCGTTGGCATCAAAACAATATTCATCCTCATTCGCCAAAGCTTTGAAGGTGATCTGGCCATGCATATCCTCCATAATAGAAGCGAAGTCAATTTTCTTGGCCTGCATCTCATCTTCGATAAAAGCTATAGCTTCTGGTGGTAGGGCTATGATCCTGATCTCCGTTTCAGTTCGAATGACAGAGCCTTGCTTACCCAAAATGGCTTTGGTGGACATTTTGTTGTTTTTAAACTCAACCCTGTATTCATCCTTCGGAAGATACCAGATAATATTCTTTGCATCAGGATAAAGCAACTGAAACTGATCCATGACAGCCATAGGTACAACTGCATGATCTATTTCCTGCGCAGATAGAAAGGGGATACAAAAGAGTATACTCAGGAACGTGAGGACCTGTTTCATTTGTTCTTTGCTTGGGTGAGCTAAAATAACCCCCCAATATAGTTAAATCCCCCGAAATTTTATATATAAAAAATCACTATTTGTCAGCCGCCAGTAAAGCTTTTAAAGTCATGCCTACAGACCACGCCTGTTGAATGCATCCCTTGCCATGTCCCGGATTGTTTCCATCGAAATTCTCTGACATAGCATACAGCCCATCCTCCGTATAAAAATGCTCTTCCAGTTTTTTTGCATGCTGCCTCACCCATTTTCTGGACTCCGGCGAATATTTATGAACATGGAGATGCGCCATGGCATATTCACCCCAAAGGAATCCCCACACCGTACCCTGGTGATATGCATTATCCCTATGCCATTGGTCACCGGTATAAATAGGTTTAAAATCTGGATGAAAAGGTGACAACGACCGGAGCCCATAATCGGTATATAAATGCTGATGCACTACCTCCAGGACGCGCTTTGCCTCCGTATTGGTCAATGGTGAATAGGGTAAGCTGATAGCATACACCTGGTTAGGTCGTATGGCATCATCTGCTTTATGCCCGGGGATCACCACATCATGGAGATAACCTTTCTCATTGATAAAGTGCTCCCTGAATACGGATTTGAGTTTTTTAATCCTTTGCACATAGGCAGCTACCGGAAAGCCCAGCAGATTGCCAAAAGAAACATATATAGAAAGGGCATTAAACCACAAGGCATTGATCTCCACCGGACATCCGATCCGCGGTGTGACTACATAATCCCCGACTTTGGCATCCATCCATGTAAGTTGGGTTCCATGCTGGCCTCCGTATAACAATCCTTCAGGCGTTACATGAATGTCGTATCTGGTCCCGGTATCATGTGCCTGGATAATCTGTGTCAGTTTTCCAAAAACACTGCGGATAAATTCAGTATCATGAAACTGTTCATCATATTCATGGAGTGCAACAAACAACCACAAAGAAGCATCAATGGTATTGTATTCGGGATGCTCACCTAGATCCGGAAAACGATTTGGGATCATACCCCGATCAAGGTATTGGAGAAATGTATGCAGGATGGATTTTGCCACTTCCTTTTTTCCGGTGGCGATGATCAGTCCTCTCATCGCGATCATGGTATCCCGTCCCCAGTCTGTAAACCAGTGATATCCTGCGATCAACGTATAGCTATCTGAAGATTGTCGTCGGACAAGGAACTGATCACCACTGATGGCAAGATCTTTTAAAAATGAATTTTTCTTTTTATGGGTAAGCCCTTTGAGCCGATGTTCCTCTTCCTCTTTCCATTCCATCGGATCTCCTTCTGTATCTGCCAGGGACGTACTGAAAATCATGGAAGCTCTTTCACCCGGCGCCAGCATGCAGCTCACTTTTCCAACACTCTTTGCATCTTCTGAAAAATCTAAACCACGATCTTTTTCCCGTGCGTATTCAAAATTTTTATACCAATGTGGCTCCGGATAAAAGATACCGGCCGTAAAGCGAAAGAAAAGTGCAGGACCCTTTTTAGCGGGAATGATTTCAATCAGTCTTTCGGCCAGATGTCTGGTTTCAAACGTCCATTCTTTGTCTTCCCGAAAGAGATGATGATAATCCCTGTAGACCAGCAGCGGTGTTAATTCCAGGAGAAGCGCCTCCTCTCCTTCGTTCGTATATTCAACTACCGTCGTATTTTTTCCATACCGCATGAATACAGTCTTGGCGATGGTGTGCTTTCCGTTGGAAAAAACACTTGTAGGGAGGGGCATCCTGCTGAAGGAGGTCAAGTATTGAAAACCCTTCGGATGGATTTTTCCAGGGTATACATTCGAACATGCATAAAACTCTTCCCTTGCGGAAATGATTTTCTCTTCGAGTTTAGACACCAGCACTCTTCTGTCCGTTGGCGGATTAAAGGATGCGACCAGGAGTCCATGATATCTGCGGGTATTAGCGCCGCAGATGGAGGAGGACGCATATCCGCCTATACCATTGGTGACAATCCATTCCTTCGTTGATATAGAATCGTAGTCGGGTTGGTTGAACTTGAGTACTTGAGTCAAAAGTTTTAGGTATTTTTTATTACGGAACCGTGCTTCATCTGAGCAGGGATGTAAAGAGCATACGGTTCAGTGTTCAGGTTGTGCATATTCGTCTCTGACGATCAAAAATAGCTTATTCCTTCAATGGGGGTGTATTTCTGGAAAATATAGGGGAGACTGAGGCGAAGGAACAGTTATTTGTATTGGTATTCCATTTCAGTGTTTTGAAGACTTTGCCTTTATCTTTACAGTCTATGCATGATCTTATCATAATTGGGGCGGGACCTATCGGCCTGGCCTGCGCCATCGAAGCAAAACGCGAAGGGCTCGATGCCCTTATCATCGACAAAGGGATGTTGGTCAATACGCTTTTTCATTTTCCAACCAATATGACTTTCTTTTCCACTTCCTTGTTGCTGGAAATAGGTGATGTACCCTTCGTAAGCCATGACGAAAAACCAACCCGTCGCGAATCCCTGGAATATTACCGACGAGTCTATGAAAGCTGGAAACTCAATGCCCTCTTTTACGAAGAAGTACTTGATGTACGAAAAGCCGATCGCCATTTCAGGGTGAAAACAAATAAAACAACCCATCTCAGCAAATCCGTCATCATCGCCACCGGCTTTTATGATCTACCTGTACTCATGCATGTGCCGGGCGAAGAGCTTCAAAAAGTCCTTCATTACTATGACGAGCCACACCCCTATGTAGATCAGCGGGTAGCCGTCATCGGTGCTGCCAATTCTGCCTGCGATGTGGCACTCGAACTCTGGCACAAAGGCGCTGAGGTCACGATGATCATCCGTGAGAAAGCCATCAGCGACCGTGTCAAATATTGGATCAAACCCAACATCGAAAACCGGATCAAGGAAGGATCTATCAAAGCGCATTTCAATTCACACGTCACTTCGATCACTGAAGAAACAATTGAAGTCATTACACCGGAAGGCCCGATATCAGTTCCTAATGATTTTGTCATGGCCATGACCGGTTATCAACCCAATTTCGCCTGGCTGGAAAAAATCGGTATCCAACTCACGCATCAACCCGATACCGAACTCGTCTATAACACCGAGACACACGAAACAACGATCCCGGGTCTCTACGTCGCCGGTGTGGTATGCGGTGGCATGTGCACTAATAAATTTTTTATTGAAAATGCACGTGACCATGCCGAAAAAATCATTCGCAAGCTAAAGCTTGTACATGCACAAGCGTAAGTAAACTTACACTTAACACGATATCATACAGATACAAGCAAAGCTTGTATCTCAAAATCAAATTGTTTAGCGTAAGCTCACTTACGCTTTCGCCTGCGCAAGGTTAACCTTGCTTATACGAATACTTACGTTTACTTCCGTTTATCTAACGGATCGTCCCAAAAGACCCCCTATTTTTCCATAAAAAAATGTCTACTGGCTATCAAATTGATGATCCTGCAGGAACGTATTTTCTAACCCTTACTGTCGTAGACTGGGTTGATATTTTCAAGAAAGGTCTACAGAGATATTTTGCTTGATAGCTTTCAATATTGCCGAGCACAAAAAGGATTGCAGATATGGGGTTATATGATTATGACCGATCATATGCATTGTATCGTGCGGGCAAAAAATGGAAATCTGCCTGCGATTCTTCGGGACATGAAACGACCTACAGCCAGTAAGATCATTAAGGCTATGAGCAGTGCCACGGAAAGCCGAAAGGACTGGATGTTGAAACGTTTTAAATTTGCAACGAGAAAGAACAGCAGGGACAGTTTTATCAGTTTTGGACACATGACAATCATGCTGTACGTATTCAGTCGCGTGATTTCTTTCTTCAAAAGCTGGCCTACCTGCATTTGAATCCAATGCGCGCGGACTGGGTAGACAAAGCAGAGGATTGGCTTTATGGCAGTATGCGAAATTATTTGGGTATGCCCACTTTGATGGAGATTGATGTCAGTGATGACTAACTGATACTTTACGCAAGTTAAAACTTGCACACGCGAAAGCTTAAGAAAACTTAAACTTAACTTGGGTGTAATTAAATGCAAACTGCGCTTGCATTTAATCTATACACTTGCCATATGCTGATCGTCCGTACGGCCGATTGTGTGTTCAACTATTTCCAATTTAACTCCGTTAAAATCAACTTCGTACTACTTGCCTGCCTCCAGCCTGATCATAACAGGCTCCAACGGCCTTATCGTCACCAACGGTTTTTCCATAATTACCTTATTGATCAGGTAGCTATCCCACATTACCAGAGTACTGTCCCTTGACAATACAGGATCAAAAAACAATCGCTTACCCAGAAACCAGCGCTCAGGTGTCAATTCATCGTCTTGGAGAAATTCAACTAGTAGAAATCCCTAGGAATATGCGTCAAAGTTTCTTCTGTCACATCATGCATGTCTTCCTGGCAGGAGGTGAACAATATCAAAACATAAATGAAAACGAAATATTTCATTCTTATTAAAACCTATACTTGAGGATGTTCACTCCCGCTTTGACCTTTAAACTTATTGAACAATAAATTTTTAATTAGCAATGATTCAATCGCCTGCTTGGATCAATGCAAGATAAAGCCCAAATGGCAAATGGGCCGGAACCTTGCTGCTGCCAGTTTCGTCAGGTAATGCCGCTGTATGAAATACCCTTCCGTTCATATTAGTAATGGTAAGCGTCAGCTTTTTCAGATTCGAAAATTGATATGTAACTAAAGTATGATCTGGAACAGGGTTATCACCAGCGGCTTCAGCATTTAAAGGAAGGGTAATAAGCGTCTGGTAATTTGCATCCGCTACGGTATGTATTTGAAAATTATCGGGAAGGCTGCTTTCGCTGTCCCCGGAATACACTTCGAAGGCTATGAATCTATAACCTGAGGCCCAGCCCCAGTGCATAGAAGGATTTTTAGGCGATAAAGGATGTTGGGAGGAATAAGAGGCGGGATCCAGGTGATTATGGGCTTGATCAACACCTATTGAAAACTGGATCCCTTCCAGATAGGTTACCGGATAACTTCCCAGTACAAAGTCAGATTGTAATGCAGGATTAACCAGCAGATAAAGATCTGACAGCGAAGTAACCTGTCCTCCGTCGTGGGTCAGTTTTATTTCAGAGATATACTATTGAAGTCGGGTAACATTATAAAAATATCCCGCTTCAACCTGGGCGGCCTGACATTTAATCTGACAAAACGCTGCTAATAGGATAAAACTTATCCAAAACAAGGATTTATGTAACATTTTATCAAAATTATGTAAGGAATCATCGTTCATCTGTATTCACCTTTATGTGAAATACGATAAACAAAACGGCAAGGCAGCAAAAAACTAACATGGGGCAAACAAGATTGGGAGATTAATTTTATATACAGTGTATATGTAATTTCTGTAATTTAGGCTTATATATGAAACGAGTCATCGTTCTGCTGCTTTTATTCTGTTATATGATGCCAGCTATTGGTGTATCATTGACAGCCCACTACTGTGGCGGTAAGTTGGCTTCAATTTCCCTCTTTCATCATGACGGTCCTGGTTGTCCTTGCGGTAAAATGCCGATGAAAAAGGATTGCTGTAAAGACAAAACCACTTTCATTAAGTTAAATGACAACCAGTATAAGATGCCTGCCTTAGCGTTAGGCTTTTCTAAAGGATTGCAAACGACACCTCCTTTTCTTCCGTGGAAATTGGATCTGCTGTCTTACCTGGTTCCAGTCAATCAATACCATTATCTACATCCTCCTGACCTCCCTTCAGGGCAACAACTCTGGTTGCTCCATGAGGTTTTTCTGATTTGATTTCCGTTAGTTAATTGGCAAGCCGTCATCAGCCAAGATGTTCGGCTGTTTGTATTTTATGCAAAGTACATCCTATTACTTACGCATTAACCACATTGAAAATGGAGACGCTTCGTCATTCAAACACACATCGCTTCTGGTCTATGACTACGCTGAAAAAGATGTGGAAAGGATTTAGGAATTTCTTTAAAAAGGATTGCTGTAAATAGACTCATGGATAAAAAAGAACGGCTAAAAATTATTGAAAAGTCCTCCAAACAAGTGGGACCGGGTGTGTTTTATTCCACGATTGTGGTCATCACTTCCTTTCTTCCGGTCTTTCTGCTCACAGGTATCGAGGGTAAACTTTTTCATCCGTTGGCCTGGACAAAATCTTTTATACTTATTATTGATGCCTTCCTGGCTATATCGCTAGCACCGGTATTAATCTCTTTCTTGCTTAAAGGTAAGCTCAAACCTGAAGGGGCCAATCCGGTAACACGCATTTTAGAAAAAATTTACACCCCGGTTCTATCATGGTGTTTGCGTTGGCGTAAAACCGTTCTGGGCATAAATATCATCGCCCTTGTGATCGGAGTAGCCATGATGTTACGGATGGGTTCTGAATTTATGCCGCCGTTAGATGAGGGATCTATTCTCTTTATGCCGGTCACACTGCCGGATGTTTCGAATTCCGAAGTGAAACGCATTTTACAGGTTCAGGATAAAATTATTAAATCCGTTCCCGAAGTCCAAAATGTGCTGGGAAAAGCAGGTCGTGCAAGCACCGCTACTGATAATTCGCCGATCAGCATGATTGAAACGATCATCCTCCTCAAACCTAAGGCTGAATGGCGGACCGGTTTATCCAAAAATGATATCATCAATGAACTCAATGCTAAACTTCAGATCCCCGGTGTAGTCAATGGTTTTACCCAACCGATCATCAATCGCATCAATATGCTTTCTACAGGAATCCGGACAGATGTGGGTGTAAAAATTTATGGGCAAAACCTGGACTCTATCTATGCCCTGGCGACAAAGCTGAAAAAAGAACTGGAAGGAATCAATGGCATCAAAGATTTATATGTAGAACCGATCACTGGTGGGAGATATGTAGATGTCAGTGTAAAGAAAGATGAAATCGGCAAATATGGCATGAGTGTGGATGATGTCAATATGTACGTTGAAACGGCTCTTGGAGGTATGAATCTTACAACAACCATTGAGGGCCGGGAACGCTTTTCGGTGAATGCCCGGTTTGCACAGGATTACAGAAACAGCCTGGATGCCATCAGGCAAATTCCTGTCAAGACGGTGAATTATGGAACCATACCTCTTTCTGCTGTAGCAGACGTCACCATTTCGGAAGGCCCTCCTATGATCAATTCGGAGAATGCCATGTTGAGGGGGACGGTGCTTTTCAATGTCAGGGACAGAGATCTGGGAAGTACGGTAAAGGAAGCACAAGACAAACTGAATACGCTATTTACGAAACTTCCAAAAGGGTACAATATTGAATGGAGCGGTCAATGGGAAAATCAGCTCCGGGCAAACAAAACACTTTCACTCATCATGCCGATCGTGTTAGTCATCATTTTCATGGTATTGTATTTCACTTACAAATCGCTTAAGGAAGCTTTAATCACGATGATAACCGTTCCTTTTGCATTAATAGGGGGCGTGTTTATGGTGTATTTCTATGGCGTAAATCTGTCGGTTGCCGTTGCAGTCGGATTTATCGCCCTGTTTGGTGTAGCCATTGAAACGGCCATGTTGATGACCATTTACCTGAATGAGTACATGGAAAAATTAGTGGCTACCAAAGGCAATTCATCAGCCTCTATCAGACAAGGCGATTTGCGCGAGTACATTATAGATGGAGCCGTGCAGCGCTTACGTCCAAAATTAATGACCGTTTCCGTTTCCCTTTTTGGTCTTGTTCCTATCCTATGGGCTACAGGGACGGGCAGCGATGTCATGCTTCCCATTACCATTCCTTTGATCGGGGGCGTTATCACGTCCACCATCTATGTGTTGCTGGTCACCCCTGTGATATATGAAATGGTGAAGGAAAGAGAATTAAAACATCAAGGTAAAATCATACTCCCAGGAACTCATGAAGACGTATAAAACCATCCTGCTTTTCCTTTTTAGTATTTGCTCCTTGCCGGCTTTTGCCCAGGGACTCACCCTTGATACAATATTAACCCGGATCGAAAAAAATAATCCAATGCTCAGCATGTACGATGAGCAAATCAAGGCCTCAAAAGAATTTGCTGCAGGGGCCAAGAGTTGGATGCCTCCCTCGCTCTCGATGGGTTTATGGCAAACGCCTTATCAGCGCATCGGAGATGGTATGTTGATGATCACCGGGGAGCAGATGATTCCCAATCCAAGAAAACAAAATGCAAACTTAAATTATATGCTGGGGATGGCCTCCGTTGAGGCCGAGGGCAAAGCGGCCACACGAAATGAATTATTTGCGCTCGCGAAAGAAAATTACTATGCATGGATCGTGTTAAAAAAGAAATATGATGCCTTGGTTCAATTCGATTCGCTACTGACCTACATCTCGCAAGTGGCTCAGCTTCGTTACACGTATAACCGGGAGAAACTCAATAATATCTACAAAGCACAAGCTGATTTGTATGAACTCCGCAATATGGAAACGATGGTGGTGAGTGATATGAAAATGAAAAGTGTGCTTTTGCATACCCTCATGATTACGAATAACTACATGCCTTTGAATATCGACACTACATTGACGCCTAAGGACTATGAGGTGGTGCTGCCCGATACCTCTTTGATTTCATCGTCACGAAGTGACATCCGACAATTTGATGCCTACATTGCTCTGGTAAGATTGCAGCAACAATACGAACAATCGAAACGCCTGCCCGAATTCGGAGCTTCCATAAGTCACATGAAATCACTTGGGGCTATGCCCAATCAGTTTTCGGCCATGGGTATGGTGACGATTCCGATTGCACCCTGGGCCAGAAAAGAGTATACCGCCAATCTCAAAGGATTAGATAATACGGCCAGCGCGATTGATTTTCAAAAGCAAGCCCTGATCAATGAATCCTTGGGAATGATTACCTCCATTCAATCCCAAATCCTCTATACCAAACAACAGCTTTCCAATTACCGGGAAAACATTATTCCGTCCTACCTTAAAAGTTATCAATCTTCTATGATAGCGTACGAGCAAAACACTGAAGATTTATTTGTGGTGCTGGACGCTTTGAAAATGTATCGCATGGCTAAAATCAGTGAACTCGATCAGTTGAATATCCTCTTGAAATTACAAGTATCTTATGAGAAAGAATTGGAAATACGGTAACTGCATGCCAAGGGAACATGTCATGATGGCTGTCCTGCTATGGATCTGTGGAGTGGTAGCCATTTCTATCGCATCTTGCAGCCGGCAGGATACCCATCGTCACATTCCAACTAGTAAAGCTAGTGAGTTAGGCGAATTAGTACAGCCTACAAACGAAACTGTATACAGTGATATAAACACGATCGCCCCTATCCGGCAATCGATCACACCCATTATTCAAGCCACAGGGGTGATATCTTATGACCCCAGGCTACTTCATTCGATTAGCGCGCGATTTGGCGGACGAGTTGAAAAATTATATGTGCGCTACAATTTTCAACCCGTTATAAAAGGACAGCGCATCATGGATATATACAGTCCTGAAATCGTAACAGCGCAACAAAACCTTGTTTTTTTACTCCTCGAAGCTGGTCAAGACGCAGCGCTTATCCAATCCGCCAAAGAGCAATTACAATTGCTTGGATTAACATCTGATCAACTCCGACATATTGAATCCACAAAACAAATCATAAATCCCTTGCCAGTGTACAGTCCGTATACGGGGCACATCCACGACATAGGGACTGCTGTTGAAAGTAATCCCACAGCGTCTACATCAAATAGTGGAATGGGTTCCAGTATGAACCGTCCAGCCTCCTCATCTTCCAAGGTTCAAATGGAAAATCTTCCTTCTTCTTCATCCTCTGCCCTGACATTGAAGGAAGGGATGTATGTACAGAATGGTGAGGCTCTTTTTGCTGTATACAACATCAATCAGGTATGGGCTGTGCTCAATATTTTTCCTAAAGATGCTTCTTTGATTCATACGGGTGCTGACGTTTTAATTTCAGCCGAGACCAACCCGGATAAAATTATTAAAGCTAAAATCAATTTCATTGAACCTGTTGCCGGACAAAATGCCTCCGCGATAAAAGCAAGAGTATATCTCTCCAATGCTGAAAACCTTCATCTGAAAATCGGAACAATACTCTCCGCCCAAATTATACCGGCAGAAATAAAGGGGATGTGGCTACCCCGCAAATCCGTCATTGACCTCGGTCAAAGGCAAATCGTATTTGTTAAAAAGGATACACATTTCATCGCTCAACATATCAAAACAGGGATTGTCACAGACTCTTTGATACAGGTCCTGAGCGGTCTTACCCTTGAAGATGAAGTAGCTGATAATGCGCAATTTTTAGTGGACAGTGAAAGTTTCATTCAAACCAACTACAATGACCAGCAAGAATAAAAATATGTATCCTCCACTCAGGGTACTATTGGTAACATCGATCATACTGCTCAGCTCGTGCATCAACACCAAGGACCCTGCCGAAATGGCAGGGCCGGATGAATATTACACCTGCTCGATGGATCCCCAGGTCATTGAGAATAAAGCAGGTAATTGCCCAATTTGCCACATGCAATTGATTAAGGTAAAAAAGAATACGCTTATAGCAGGTCAAATAAAACTCAGTGAACAGCAAATAAAATTAGCCAATATCACTTATGATACCTTGCGCATCGCAGAGATTGCCAAAGAAATTACGCTTACCGGACAGGTTACCTTTGATCAAAACCTAACCGAGGCTATAAGTGCAAGGGTGCAAGGCCGGATCGAAAATTTAGCCGTAAAAAATATTGGGGACTATATCCGCAAAGGGCAACTCCTCTATGAAATATATAGTGAAGATTTAAATACCGTCCAACAGGAATATATTCTGGCTACCCAAAAAGAAAATACGGTCTCATCGGATATTTACGCCGCCGCACCCTTTGTGGCCTCCGCTAAAAATAAGCTTCTTCTGTATGGCATGAGTGAATTACAAATCAATACCCTCAAGACGTCAAAACAGGTGATCCGCTCTATGCCTGTGTACTCGGCCACTGATGGATTTATAACTGAATTATCAATAGCAGAAGGTGCCTACGTATCTGAGGGGAGTACGCTTTTCCGATTCGCTTCTTTCAGATCTCTTTGGGTGGAAGCACAGGTATATCTGTCCTATCTGCCTTACGTCAAACCAGGTACGGTCGCCAATTTTTCAATTCCTGCATCCGGTGAAACATTGTATCGTGGCAAAGTGATTTTTATAAGTCCTCAGATTCAGTCGCCTGAACGATTTGTCTTGGCACGATTTCAGATTGCCAATCTATCTATGGATATCAAGCCGGGTATGCTGGCCAATATCACATTGGAAACCAAAAGGAATAAATCGTTGGTCCTCCCCATTGATGCGGTAATGCAGGATAGTCAAGGGGCCAATGTATGGATTCTTAATCCCGATGGAGTATTTGAAAATAAAATGATAATCACAGGCATGCAGAATAGTCGACAAATTGAGGTCCTGGAAGGATTACACCTGGGTGATGTCGTGGTTGTCACAGGCGCTTATTTACTCAACAGTGAGTATATCTTCAAGAAAGGGGCCAACCCTATGGAAGGCCATGGAGATATGCCGGGTATGAAAATGTAACCTATAAAAATTATTATAATGAAAAAAGCAATTATTGTATTTGGATTGGCCCTATCAGGTTGGCTCGGGGCTTGCAACAACTCTACTAGCAAAAATCCACCGTCCAATTCGGACAACGCTCAAACATTCACTTTGGACACGACCAAATTACAAAGTGGCACTACATTTTATCAATGCCCCATGGACCTGCAAGTGATCTCTGACAAACCTGGCAACTGCCCGGTATGCGGAATGGAACTATCAGAAATGAAAAAGAAATAATTGACGATATCATGGTTGAGAATCTCATAGCCTTCTCTTTGCGAAACCGCCTGCTGGTCTTACTTTTTGCAGCGGGTATATTTGGGTGGGGCCTTTATGAAGTGCAACATAATCCTGTTGATGCCATACCTGACTTGTCCGAAAACCAGGTTATTGTATTTACGGAATGGATGGGACGGAGTCCGCAGGTGATTGAAGACCAGGTCACCTATCCACTGGTCGCCAATCTGCAGGGGATTCCCAAACTAAAAAACATCCGGGGAACATCGATGTTTGGTATGAGCTTCGTCTATCTCATATTTGAAGATAACGTTGATATTTATTGGGCCAGAACCCGCGTCGCAGAACGATTAAATTTTGCCCAAAAATTACTACCTGAAGGTATTTCACCAACTCTTGGGCCCGATGGAACGGGCGTAGGTCATATTTTCTGGTACACATTGGATGCCAAAGGATATAATCTTGGTGAACAACGAGCCTTGCAGGACTGGTATATCAAGTTTGCCTTGCAGACCGTGCCTGGTGTCAGTGAAGTGGCTTCTTTTGGTGGGTTTCAAAAACAATACCAGGTGATCATTGATCCGGTCAAACTGAATTATTATAACCTCTCCATGATGGATGTACTGAAAGCTGTCAAGGCCAACAACAATGATGTCGGCGGACGGAAATTTGAAATGAGTGATAAATCCTATATCGTTCGGGGACTGGGGTATATTAAATCGATTGGTGAAATTGAAAACATTTCCCTGAGTACGTCCAATAATGTACCGATACGCATCAAAGATGTAGGTTCAGTTCAGATGGGGGGTGACATCCGTTATGGGATATTTGATGAGAATGGGGAAGGGGAAAAAGTGGGAGGTATCGTGGTGATGCGCTATGGTGAAAATGCGGACGCGGTCATCCGTAGTGTAAAAGCTAAAATGAATGAGGTTCAAAAAGGATTACCCGAGGGCATACAATTCAATTTTGCCTATGACCGAAGTAGTTTGATTGAGGAAGCGATCAGCTCCGTTAAAGGAACGTTGATTGAGGTGTTCATCAGTGTCTCCATTATCGTATTGATATTTCTGTTCCATTGGCGGAGTGCCCTGATTATCCTCATCCAAATTCCAATATCGGTGTCGGCCAGTTTTATCCTTCTCAATCAATTTGGTCTTTCATCCAATATCATGTCGCTGACCGGCATTGCGCTGGCGATAGGTGTCATTGTGGATGACGGCATTGTCATGGTGGAGAATGCCTACCGGCATTTGAGTGAAGCGCAACTGCAAGAGAAAACCTAATGATCTCAGACATCCTATTAGAATCGGTTATTACGTGTCCGGTATGTGGTCATCAGCAGCAGGAAATCATGCCCGTCGATGCTTGTGTGTTTTTTTACGAATGTGAAAATTGTAAAACTATTCTTAAACCAACGGAAAGAGAATGTTGCGTGTTTTGCAGTTTTGGCTCTGTGCCCTGTCCTCCCCAGCAACACCATAAATCATGTTGTATGTAAAATATGAAAACTAAAACCAAAACACTCATCATTCAATCTTTACCCGAAAACGTGTTCGCTAACATGGATAACATCGGGAACACGGGGAGATTCATTGCTTTCTTCTTCGCTCCTATATATGCCAACTGGTGTTTAAACAATATGCTTGCCGATAGCAAAAAAATACTTGAAGCAACTACCAAAAATTGAAATGCTAAAACTGAAACCATACTCAGCATCATTCCTCACTCTTGATGGGTTTCTTCTCATGGCGATAATAATTAATTTTATGAACTTTCGATCTCCATTATTGCCCGAAGATCCGCTGTACATAGGCTCAACTTTAGCTGAATTAAATGAAAATACTCCCGGAATCTCCCGATGGCTTCAAAAAGTATTTTGCGTCTTGGGTGGTTATATTTTTACATCAGGGCTATTCACTGCCTTTATAGCGCAAACTTCGTTCCGGGACAGAATACATGGTGTATTTTATATTGTTTTGATGGCCGGCATAGCTTCCATTGGCACCATGACAGTTATTAATTTTACGTTTCTGTCGGATTTCAGATGGGTACTATTCTCCTTCACTTTGCCCTGGTTTATGGTAATCCTTCTTTACTCGTTTCGGAATTAGTAATTGAAGGAATACCAGTAATAAATGTTTACTGTACAGCTATAAAATAAAAAATATGTGTTTTTCAGCAACAGCAAGTTTCATCGCCGGAGGGGTATTGTCTGTTATCGGTGTGGCCACAATCCAGAAAACTGAAAATAAACAGGAAATTCCCTTTGCCTCCATTCCGTTGTTGTTTGGCATCCAGCAGATTATTGAAGGGGTGATTTGGCTTACGTTTCGCAATCCTGCTCCAGAATTAAATGGAGTTATGACTTTCATCTATGCTTTGTTTTCGCATACCTTGTATCAAATTTTTGTTCCGTATTCCATTTTATTACTGGAAACCATACCTTGGCGCAGAATATTTCTGTTCATATTTTTGATCACTGGCATTGCTGTCAGTTTATACCTATTATATTTCCTTATTAAATTTCCTGTCACCTCCATCGTGATCAATAACCATGTCCGATATTTGTCTCCACACTTTTACATCTATCTGGTCACAGGTGCATATGTAGTGTCAGCATCCATTAGTGCCTTGTTTTCCAGTCATAAACTTGTCAATATTTTTGGCGCACTGTTGCTGCTTTCTTTTTCCGGCGTATACCTTTTTCAAAAACTTGCTCTGATTTCAGTATGGTGTATATTTGCGGCTTTAATGAGCGTAGTGATCTATGTCTACTTTAGAAATAAAAATGGTAAATATCCAGCTGAAAAAGACTTACTAAAGGAAATCTCCAATAATCTCGATTTTCCACTGTTGCCCCCAGTCCTTAAAGGGGTGTAGTAATCCTTTTAGGGCTTAATACCTGTACCCTAAAGATTTAATTAATAATCAAAATGCACTCCTATATGAAAACAGTCGTTTATAGCGCCCATAAATTTGAACAGGAATATTTGGTGAAAGCCAATAATCATCATCATGAACTGATCATGCTGGAAGTTCCTCTGACTGAGCATACTGTTAGTCTTGCAGCTGGATGCAAAGCCGTCAGTGTATTCGTAACGGACAAAGGATCTGCAGAGGTCATTTACAAATTGGCTGAACTTGGCATTCATTTTATTACATTGCGATCTGCGGGATATAATCACATTGATTTACTAGTAGCCAGGAAAATGAACATCAGGATAGCACGCGTTCCGGCCTATTCTCCTTATGCTGTTGCCGAACACGCTGTTGCTTTAATGCTGGCATTGAATCGTCGCTTAGTGCACGCGCATAACCGAATCAATGAACTAAATTTTTCCCTTAACGGACTGACGGGGTTTGATATGAACGGAAAAATAGCAGGAGTTATTGGCACCGGCCAAATTGGCAGCGTGGTCGTCAAAATCCTTCATGGTTTTGGTTGTAAAATTATCGCTCATGATGCGATTGAAAATGATACCCTGAAAAAGGATTTTGGCGTTGAATATGTTGATTCCAAAACACTCTACAATCAGGCAGATGTTATTACCCTGCATGTTCCTCTCAACGAGGAAACAAAGTATATCATCAACAAAGATTCTATTCGTTGTATGAAACCGGGTGTGATGCTGATTAATACAAGCAGAGGTGCTTTGGTGAATACCAAAGAAGTAATTGATGCTCTAAAATCAGGGCATGTAGGCTACCTGGGAATGGATGTATATGAAGAAGAAGAAGGCCTTTTCTTTGAGGACCATTCACAGGATATTTTACAGGATGACATGATTGCGCGTCTTATGTCATTCCGGAATGTTCTGATCACCAGCCACCAGGCATTTTTAACTGATACGGCATTGAAAAATATTGCTGATACGACCATTTATAATCTGGATTGCTTTGAGAAAGAAATCGTAAGTGGAAATGAATTAGATACCCTATAAAAACCTGCGCATTTGCAGGATGGCAATTAAAAATCAGGATCATTCTGTTTCAACTTTCTTCTTCCGCGGATTATTGCATTCTCCGCTTCTACCCGAAAAACACAAATGATGAAGCTGCACCCACTCCTAAAATTAATATAGTCCTAAATACACTAGCATTGCGCTATAAGTCAAACAAGCTCAATTGCTTATGATTTTGTTCTTTGAAATATTGTAATTGAGTAGTCTGAAACAGTTGATTTATGGGCATTTTCTCAAAAATGGAGATGCTCAATATCTGTAGAATTTCGTAGAGGCTTTGCTGGAGCCTAAATTTTTTCTTTGCAATGGCAACTAACATATACACAGTTACAGCTATCCATACCTGAGTTCGTACTGCATTTTCTGAATGTCCCCAAAAGGAGTTTATTTAAAAATGTTGTTTGATCCACTTGAAGAACAATTATATTTTCCAACGATGTTTATATAGCTGAGCAATCTCTTCTGCGGTAAGATTCATGCTATTTGTCAAAAAGATTAGAGTTTTACCAGATAATTCATCTCTGAATTTTATTCGGCGTAGTTTTTCAGGGTAGTCAATAGCTGCGGAATATCCGTTTAGCATAATAATTTGGTCATAAAGCACTCCTTTATTTTTATTAATCTCACGGGAGTATAGCCGCCTGTAGTTCATGTTTTCCTTGCTTCGCGTAACAAAGAATGCACCACATAAGTGAATCTTGTAAAGCAGCTTAAAGTCTACATACCCTTTATCCATTACATAAATGCTGTAGATTCGAAATTGATGCTATCTAATACATGTACGTCATGAACGGATGCGTTCGAAAACCAAATAAATTCCTGAATTGCTGTTTTTAAATCAATTTGTGTATGCAATTGTATTCCTGCTTTTGTATTACGAAACGTAGCCCAATGAAAAGCGGAAAAACACAAATCAATCGTGGTAGCATCTATTCCGAAGACATTGTTTTTTAGCTGCACCTCCAAATTAGTATCATCTACATAAACCCGCTTTGCTTCTTCTATTAGCAGCATGGCCAAATCTTCATAAATACAATAAGAACGATTCTCATTTGCTCGGGAAAATGTGCTAATTGAAACAACTTCCCCTATGCCAAAATGGTACATCCTACAAACATTTGCTTTTAACCACATGATAGTATCGCTCAAACTTTCTCTATGCGTAAACTGATCAAATGCCATGCATAAAAATTGCTTTCAACAACTAAATTCTTTAACCTTATAGTTGCCAGCATGCCTATCGACAATGGAATCAAAGGACGTTGAGGATACCAAGGACATGATTTGAGAGAATATGTATTTCCCTGAATTCATAGGTATATGTTTTTCAGGTGCTTACATTATTTTTAACTAACAAAAATTCAAATCGTCTTAGGCCTTAAATCCTCTACAACTCAATACTGACAATACTCTCAAAGAGCTAAAGTTATCAACTACGCAACGCTAGTGATAATTATGTAACAAATACCAAAAATTGTGTAACATGTCCAACTCAGAATAGTTTTATGTTTAACTGTTCTTCAATTTGACTACATGTTATCAGAATCAACTTCCTAATTCTTTAACGCACTCCTAATTTCAGAATCATGAAAAATGCTTTCTCTCTTTCTATATTTCTTGCAGCACTGAGTTTGCTCCTTGCCTGCAATTCAAAACAAACGGCTGACCAATGTCTACAAGACGATAACCAGCGTAAAGACATCATTGTTGCCATTGCTCATCATCCAACGCACGCTATGGAGATGATGCATGAGATGATTGCGAGTGACACCTTAAAACAGATGCTTGGTCAAACTATGATGAGCGACCCCGGTATGATGAATATGACGATGGACAACATGATGAGTATGTGTGCTAAAGATACTTCCATATGCAAAATGATGATGAGCAAAACAATGGAAATGTGTGATGCTAACGAGTCAATGCACAAAATGATGATAGGCAGTATGCAATCGCACCCAAATGTGATGAAGTCGATGAAAGGCATGTGTGATATGAACAATATGAATATGGGATCAAAAAACGATCCAACCCATGAACATCCTAAAAATGAATAGA
>JAWXAW010000069.1:0-12192 GCA_034439675.1 Saprospiraceae bacterium
TCTGCTTACCTAACTAAACATTCAACCAATTCAACTAAACTTCCTATTCACCGAAACCAATGAACAATCTGTCGATCACACATCAACACATCAACATATAAACTTATAAACACGTGCTTCGGCTCCCTTCAACACAAGTCAACCAATAAACACGTGCTTCGGCTCCCTTCAGCACAAGTCAACCAATAAACAACAAAAAAATCCCCCCTAGGGCTTATAACAAAAGTTATATACCCCAACCAATGCATATCAGGGAATTTTGGATTCAAGATTTTCAATCCTAATAACACCCTTTTATGAAAAATCTCATCGCTAACCATTGCGGGGTTATAGCACCTGCACTCACTTTCAGAAGTTATTTGTTACTTCTGCTTTTTCTATCCCTGGGTTGGTTGTCACCCGATTCAAGCCATGCACAGAGCAGCATCTTCAGATTGATGGACACCACCGGTCTGACCATCCATGAAATAGAAAATCTGGCAGACCAGATTTTCAAACAAAAAGGAAAAGGGCGCGGATCAGGGTATAAGCAGTTTCAGCGCTGGCTATATGAGGAAAAATTTCATGTTGATCAAAACGGTTATTTCATTTCCAGAGACACAGAAGATGCTGCATTCAAATCTTTCATGGCCAGGCAACCGGAGCATGAACGCAGGATGGTTCCCTGGACAGAATTGGGCCCCGATTATTGGTCTCCAACAGAAGGTTGGAATCCAGGTAATGGCAGAATCACCTCCGTAGCCGTGCAGGCATCGAATAACTCCATTATGTATGTGAGTTCTCCCGGAGGTGGAATCTGGAAGACTACCAATGGCGGTACAAGCTGGAATCCCCTCATCGATTTTGAAAATGCTGCATGGATGGATGTTTTTAATCTCGCGATAGATCCGGCCAATCCTACCAAAGTATATGCAGGACTCTCTGAAGGAGGCGTATTAAAATCTACAAGCTCCGGATCAGATTGGGAAGAGACAGGTTCTGGGCCGCAAGGCGTCAGGAAAATTGTTGTGCATCCCACCAATACTAATATTATCCTTGTAGCCTCTTCAACAGGGGTGCATCGCTCAACCAATGGAGGCAACACCTGGGCCATGGTATCTTCCAATCCGATGGAGGATATCGAATTTAAGCCCGGCGATCCTACCATCGTTTATGCCTCCGGCTCTGGCAACGGCGTAGCGTTTATGCGCTCTACGAACAATGGTACCACCTGGACAAATATCGGATCATCTAATGGGATCACCCACGTCGGCAGATCAATGATAGCCGTGTCAGCGCAAAACCCAGCAGTAGTTTACGTCGTACAGGCATCCGCTGAGGAATTTGGCCGGCTTTACCGTTCTACCAATTCAGGCCAGAATTTTATCACGACCATCTCCGGTAATTCCTTCAACGGCACTAATTTTTTTGGCTATGAGAGCGATGGTACCGGAGAGGGTGGACAAGCTGATTATGATATGGCCATTTGTGCTAATCCGGCCAATGCCGATCAAGTCTATATTGCCGGAATCATCTGCTGGAAATCTGTAAATGGGGGATCTTCTTTTACCCCACTGACCGAATGGTTTTATGACAACACGCTGGGATATAATCACGCCGATGTGCATGCACTTGAATATATCGGAAGCACCATTTATTCAGGAAGCGATGGAGGTGTCTATAAGAGTACCAATGCAGGTGGTGACTGGATTGATCTGTCTGAAGGTCTTGGTATCCGACAGATATACCGGCTATCGTGCTCTGAACAAAATCCGCAGGTGATATGCTTCGGTTCACAAGACAATGGTACTTCGATTCGAAAACCAAATGGCGCATGGATCGACTGGCTGGGAGCAGACGGAATGGATAATGTCATCAGTCCCATAAATACCAATGTCATATTTGGAATGACCCAATTGGGCAGTCTCTATAAAACTACGGATGGTGGCATGTCCTTGATTGATCTCCCGGAACCCGACGAAGGCAATTGGGTCACACCACTATGTATAGATCCAAATAATCAGGACATCCTTTATGGAGGGTGGAATGGTGTGTATAAAACTACTAATGGCGGAAATACCTGGACTAAAATTTCAGTCGGCGCCATCAATGATGATCTCGATGTCCTTGCAATTGCACCCTCCAATACAAACTTTATCTATGCCTCGGTCGGCAACACCTTGTATAGAACCTCCAATGGTGGAAGTTCATGGACATCTGTCAATGCAGGTGGATACGTCAGCGATATTTATGTAAGCGAAAGCAATGCCCAAAAAATCTGGATCGCCCTCAGTACCACTTCCGGACAAGTCAAAGTGTCTGAGAATATGGGGACCAACTTTACAGATCTTTCTTCCGGCCTCCCCTCATTGCAAGCCCGCTGTATCGTCGTAGATGAAGAAGTCGGAGGTAACGATGGACTCTATCTCGGCATGAATATAGGGGTGTACAACCGGAGCGGAGGTGCATGGAGTATCTATGAAGAAGGATTGCCCCTGGTTCCAATTCGCGATATGGAAATGGTCAAATCAGCAGACCTGATCAGAGTAGCGACGTATGGTCGGGGGATATGGGAAGCTCAAATTAATTCAACACCACCCGTCACTTGCCCTGAATCTTGTTGTAATTCGTTTATATATGATTATTCACAATGCAGTGATTTTGAAAACTATTCAAATGGAAATATTACGCCGCAAGGCACACCTCCGTTTTATTTATTTTCTAATCAACCCAACGAACAAGCTACAGTTACTACGCTGCAATCTTTTTCAGGAACCAAATCACTCCGTTTTGGAAGCACCTCCGATATTGTATTTGATGTTGACAGGACCATCTTCAGTGTGACGCGGCTTGAATGGATGATGTATATACCTTCAGGTAAAGCAGGGTCATTTGGATTTTATACTTCTGAGAGTAATATTTATCCCTTGTTTGTAAAGTACAATAGCGGTACGGCAACGATGTATAGGCAGACATCACCCAACACAAGTGAAACGATTGGGACTTTTTCATATACATCCAATGCATGGTTTAAATCTGTCCTGATTTTCTTTCCATCAGATCGAATTGAATTCTGGCAAAATAGTACACTTAGACAGACCATTTCCAATTATCAAACGAATGCGATTGGACATTTAAACTTTTATTACAATAACACAGGTAGCACAGACTTTTATATTGATGATATATGCTATAAGGAGCACTTCTCCGGCTTTGTAACCTGTTCTCAGGATTATGTGCCGGTATGTGTCAATGGTACAGAGTTTCCGAATGAATGTTATGCTTCTGATGCAGGTTACTCCGCTTGCGAATGGACAGAAGGAGTATGTGAGTTGGTGGATTGTAATCCTTGCGATGACTGCTTTTGGTTTCAGCCCAGATACCAGGCTTCCAATACAGTTGATTTCCTCAATAGGTTTTGCGGCGGTGGAGATGTCAATCTTGATGATCCATCTGATCAACACAGATCAGGCAGTCTAACCTTTCAATGGAACGTTCCCGAAGCCAATGAACAATATACCAGCGGAACCTCATCCACCTCAGAAAATCCATCGATTATTTTTCCTGGCCCAGGAACCTATACGGTTTGCGAGGTAGTATTTAGCAGCGGCATCCAGGTCTTTAGTTGTTGTCACGAAGTAGTGATAGGAGGATGCATCACAGCTCCGGTGGCTTTTTATACATCTCAGTTTGCCCTCTTTAACAAATTTATTTTAAATGCAGACCATGATGGAAACCAGGTAGAATGGACCTTCTCCAGTCCGGATGTTTTCATCTTCGAGGGGACGCCGCAGTCGCCACAGATTGTGATTGAGTTTCCGGAAGGTTCTTGCGTTATGGTATGTCTGTATGTGACAAACGCATGCGGTACTTCTTCGTATTGTACCGAATTGTGTTTTGATCACCCAACATGTTCCGGCAACACACCTCCCGTCTATATTACCGAAGCCATTGAACTCTATATTGAAAATACAACAGTAGAGATTGAATTACCTTCCCCCCCTTCAGGTCAGCAAGCAGTTTATGCCTGGGATTTTGGAGATGGCAACACCTCCTCCAACCAGAATGTATCTCATACTTATGATGATCCGGGTAACTATACCATCTGCCTGGTGATCACCATTGGTTGCAGAACGTGGTGCTATTGCTGGTGCACACATATCAATCCGTGTGAACCTACATTCACCACCAATGAAGGACAATTGACGGTCGAATTTATTGGAACAGAAAATAACCTTCAATATCTCATTAACGCCAGCGAACCCATCGCGCAGGGGCAAAGCTGGCTTGTCAACAATGTGCCGGTAAGTGGCGGAAGTACTTCACTCAGCTATACGTTTCCGGGTGCGGGCAATTACACAGTTTGCTTTCCTTATTTTGGCAATGACGGATGCGTACATTACTACTGCATAGATATCGGCGTAGGAAATCCATTTATCTGTAACACCATATCCTGGAAGTTTGTATCCGCTACAGGCTATCAGTTTAGTCTTCCTTCGGGGTCCTCAGATATTCAGTGGACGATTGATGAAACCAATCAGCAAATAGGCCAGGGCATAAACAGTAATTGGGTATTGCCCGTTTCACCGTGCAACTGGCGGACGATAAGTGTCCGGTATTTTGATGGGATCCGCTACAGAATTTGTTGCCTTAGAATCTATTTGTGTCCTCCAGATGAATGTTTCGGTTCGATAGACTATGGCTATCTGTCATCATCGGATCAGGCTACGTTCAAACTGAATTCAGCTGGGTCAACTGATATTACTTGGTACTTTGATGATACACCTACACAAACGCTCGGCACCACAAGCGCCATCGTCATTCCCTATCCCGGCAATTGTGTTTCCAGATGGATATCGGTTAAGTACAGAGATAATACCGGCAGATGGCGCATCTGTTGCAGATTGATCTATTTCTGCAACCCGGTCAATTGTAACATCATCCGGATAAATTATACAGAGAATAGTGGGTACAGGTTTTCGGTAGATCAGGCGTATGAAAGTATGTCCTGGATTCTGGAAGAAACCGGAACATCACTGGGCACTGGACTACAAAGTGCATTTGTTCCTGTCGGAGCCAATTGTGATTATAGGACTGTTTCGCTTCGATATTGGATTCCCGGCCTTGGTTGGCAGTTATGTTGTCTGCGTTTTTACTGGTGTGACCCGACAGCCTGTGGAGATTTGATATCCTTTACGGTCGCAAATAATACAGTGACGCTGGTGGCACCTGACAATTTGCAGCAAGTGACATGGTTTAGGGACAATACGATATTAGGTACCACGAATACACTCAGTACCAATCTGTCATCTGTATCAAATCATAAAATCTACATCCGATATTTTGATCCTTGCGACAATAGCTGGAAATGGTGTTATAGAGAATATACGTCCGGAGGAATCACAGGTAATCTCACGTTTGATTTTGACAATAGTATCTGTGGTGAGCAAAACCAGATCGTCGAAATCCCACTGCGCGTAAGGGGATTTGAGGATATGATAAACTTCCAGTTCAGTATCCAGTTGGAAGACACCACCAAAGGAAAATTGCTCGAGGTCTTTTCGCAGAATTTGCCCGGGGACTTTGAGGATTTTGTCAATAATGCCGCTACCGGTAGCCTCTATTGGGAGAATCCATCGGCTACCGACATTCCTGACAATACGATCATCGCTATCGCCAGAATCAGAATTGTTTCCAGCGTTGCCGGTGAAACCGATCTCAATATCACAGGCACGCCTGTAGCTATCTATGCCGAAGATGTAAACGGGAATATAATTACCCCGGTGGTCCGATCAGGCTCGTTTTGTTTTGAACAGCTTGTCGATGTATGTGGCACTATCATGCGGGAAGACTTCGCTCCCATTGCAAATGTGAATGTAAGTCTCCATGGATGCAAGCGGTATACGGCCATGACGGATGCTAACGGGGATTATTGTTTTACCGATGTGCCTGCAGGAGCTACCTATGAAGTGAGCGCATCAAAGGATACCAACTATAAGAATGGTGTCAACTCAGGGGATCTCAGTGCGATCAAGCGGCATATCCTGGGAATCCAGAAGCTGAACACTCCGTATAAAATATTAGCGGCAGATGCCAGACAAAGCAATGCAGTCAATGCGGGTGATGTGTCTGAATTGCGCAGACTGATCCTTGGACATATTGTCGATCTCCCTACTTGCGAGTCCTGGGTATTTACAGACAGAGATTATTTGTTCCCGACCCCGGCTGATCCATTTTCCTCCACATGGCCGACAGGTGTGGTGTTGCAGAATATCCAAAGTAATGTGAGTGATGCGGATCTGATTGGATGGAAAATGGGGGATGTAAATAACAGTAACAATCCGCAAGGGCTATTAGATAATCCTATACTCGATCAACGTGGCGTAGCTGATATACATCTGATCGCATCTTCTATAGATGTGCATGGAGTGGATACTTTTTCCGTCAGCATTTCTACGCGGTTATTTGATCGTATAAGGGCAGGACAATTTTCAGTTCGCTTTGATCCTGATAAGTTCACGCTGTTAAGTGTGGGAGAATATCATCCTTTGTTGGGATTGAATCAGGATAATTTTATTCTGGATCCGTTAGCTGGTTTTATTGGGTTCATCTGGGATGATGCTACGGGAGTCACTTTGCCGGATGATGCGGTGATGTATACTATACAGTTTATGCCCAAGCTCCCGCAGATAGACCTGTCAGAGGTTTCCTTCAGTCAGGATCCGGTCTCCTATTATTTTGAAAATGAAGATGGGGAGGAGCTCAACGTCATCACCACCATAGGGGAAGTCACCGTACCAGTACTCACGCTTTCAGCGGAAGATCTTCTGATCAGCCCTAATCCAGTGAAAAACGAATTGAATATCAGTGCCAGTTTTCAATTTGCAACCAAGGTGAAAGTTGAACTGATCAATGAGTTGGGAGTGCCTGTTCGACAGGTTCCGGAGAGCGGTTCGGGGACAACAAAATTTTCGCACCAAATGGATCTTGGAGATTTGCCTGCCGGTTTATATTTCGTGAGAGTATTGACGGAGGCAGGGGTGATCACCAGGAGGATTATTCACTTGTAATAATTGAATGAAAGGAGACGCCCTGGTCAACACATGAATACCTTGATGAGGTCGTCTCCTAAAATTGGAAAAAGGAACAAATAAATCTATTCATATGAAAACGGAATATCCTTTGTGGGTAAAATTGGGGATTTGGGGTTGTGGCAGTCGACAGACCATTCAAATATTTATTTGGTTGTCCATAGGCTTGGCGTTAGCTATTCTCCTAAATATTGGTTGGAGGCTAGTTTTTCTAAAGGAAGGAATTGATGGAGGTAGTTTCGTGACCTTCTGCATCTTTACGCTAGCTTTTTTGCATTATTATGGTTCCAGGAGATGGGTTGACAAAAATGGCAATTGGGAAGAGGTGAAATCCAATTGGGCTTCAGGGTTCCAGATGATGTTAGGGGTATTGTTGATAGTCGGAATGTACGGTACCTTAATGTGGGTACTTTCTTCCTTTTATTAAGAGGGATGATTTGGGTCAAAGCCCAGCAAACTAATTTGAATTTTCTTGTAAAATAGGGATACATCTCTCCTTTCGTTTAATTTCTCCTGCTTAGCGTTTTGAAATCATTTTATGATGCCTGTTAAGTCCACCTTCACCACCACGCGAAAAACCGACCCGATATCGCTTAAAGAAGACCTGATCCGGTTGTTTCCATCGCACATCGTCACCTATTCCGTGATGACAGATGTTTTTCGGATTCGAAACAGGGATTTCAGCCATTCCTTACAGTACAATACAGATAAGCCAAGTAAACTGGATACTGTGAGTCTGCAACTGAGACGGAAGAGATTAAAATACAACATAGGGTTATTTGCTTTGGTGGGGATATTTTGGTTTTTGGATGATCAACTTCAATGGAATGTATTTAAGCTCGGGACCAGATCGGATAATTTTTTCTTTTTATCTATATTTGTTTTGGGGTTATTTCAATATATTGTCAACCTGATTCATCCAGAGCTGAAGCGGATACTCAAAGTAGAGCATGATGAAGTGCGAAGCCATCTGGAGCAGCAGTTGAAAGCTAAATGAGCAGTCACGATAATTCACAATTCCGTTCAGGTTGAATCAAGCTCGTATGAGCATTAATTGGTGCAAAAACGGATATAGACCCGGGTATATATTTATAATTAACATAAACTAACTATTTCAACATGACGACGAGATTATCACAATGGTTTACAGACCTCGGACCAGTGGACCCCGCCCAGCCAAACAGCCCTTTTCGATATGCAAGGTATAATGGACGATTTAATGGCGTAAAAGATAGAATCGGCGAAGGTACACCAGGCAATACCTACCCGGTAACTATTCTTACTGCAGCAAAGCTTGATGCCCCAAACCCACCATTTGGAACAGGCGAAACTTCATCAGGCGGCAGAAGATCACAACCTAAACTGCTCCCAAGTGGTACATTGCGGCTCAGAAAATGGTTTACAATACTTGGAGCTACAGATCCCACATTCCCTCATAGTATATACAGGTTTGCAAGATACAATGGGGTTTATGCTGGCGTAAAAGATCGAATAAGAGAAGGGGAGGTAGGTAAGGTATATGCTGTCACACTTATGACGACGAAGAAGGGTTCCCTGCTTGAAGCACCAAATCCGCCCTTTACTGATACTGAAAAAGCAAGTGCACTGAAGAGAAAAGCTAAGCAGACTGCAATAAAACCTAAAAGGCCAAATACAGTTACAAAAGCAAAGAAGCGAACAGGAAATAAGTGACAAATCTGGAATAGAGTTGAATATTATAGTCAGCAGAAACGCTCTTTTTTCAAGACTTCTTTCACTTACTAGTGTGTCCAATTTTCTATAAAGATGATTTCTCCAACTACTTGACTTACTTTGTTCAAGCCAGCAGAGAAGACGACCTGCTGGCTCATTTTCATTCTATAAAAAATAGCGAGTTATCATAATATGAATCGTGACCTAAAGAATCTCTACGATATTATAAATAGGGATTTACTACCTCCTGAATTGAGACTGTATTATCAGATAGATCCAAATGACCAATTTGACCTGGCATTGGATATCAGGAACTTGAAATCGCTGTTACTTGCTTACAAGACCAAGAATACGGAGGTAAATAAAACAACTTATATTTTTTTAGCAGTTCTCGGTTTATTTTCAGGAGAATACAGGCTTTCATTATATTTTATTCGTAAAATTGAAAGTTTAAAGATGACTAGAAGGGAAACATCTCTGATCATGGAGATAAAGTATAGTATCCGTAAGCTTGATAAAATATTGGTGCTTGTGTCTAAACCGCAGAATGAAGACGAAGAGGATAAAATATATTTGACATCTATCAAGGATTTGGCCAGGCGGATTAATAGGGGAACTCGATATACAGCCTATCGTGGGAAACTTGTAGTAAAGTATATCAACACCATTACAGCAAAGGATTTCAGATCTTGTTTCACAAAATTTGAGCAAGTTTTTATTGTGGGACATGGTGATGATATCAGCATGGATCTTGGAGAAAAAAAGCTTCAGCCTAGTGATATAATTTCAAAGTTAAAGGGCAAGTTGGATAAGCCAAATCTTCTGGGATTATTCTCCTGTGGGGAAGCATTTAATATAAAAGATATTTGGGATAATGTAGATTATTTTATTACAGACACATCTCAATCAGTACCTGTATTCTTTGAAATGTTCTTATACGGCTATATTTCAAGTTATTATAGGAATAGCGATGTTCTCAAGGCATTCGACTCAGGATGGATTCTGCCTACTATTCGAGCAACAGGAGATCCTTATTTTCAACTTAAAGAAAAGGGATATCTGGTAAGACCATGATGCTAAAAGGGAATTTTCTGGTTTTAATTTTAGTTCAATATTGGCTATCCTTATATCCACAATCTATTCCCGTTAAGTTTAATAGCATTCAGCTCTCCCAAAATTCTAATGCCTATTACTATGTTACGTCAGAAGGACTCATGATGATTTCTTCAACCGACGGCCTTAATATTTTCGATGGCCTTCACACGCATGTGTATCGACCTCTCACCCACAACATGATCGGCAATAACGTGCAAAGCACATTTTTTGAAGATACCTCCGGCTATATCTGGTTTACAACGTATGAAGCTTTGCACCGGTACCATCCTGGGACTGATCAATTTCAACATTGGTTTCTGACCAGTACTGATGGTGATACCCTCAAGGAAAACTATAAAGCCTTTCTGCTGGACAACAATCAACTCTATCTCAAAGCCGGTGAAGAGGTGTTTGTTTTTGATATAAGCAACCAAACAATCCAGTCCGTCTATCCAATCAATTTTAGTGAGGTATATTTTATGGCAGTTACCCGCAACAAATCTACTATGTATCTCCTTGGGGGAAGTGATGAAGGATATTCACTATATGAATTGGGTCGGGGGAACAAATCAAATCTGCTTCACACCGATTCTGAATATGTAAGTTATGTTTGTCAGGCAGCCGACAACCTATTCTGGATAGGATTTGCAAATGGTGACCTGGCCTTGTATGATCCATCTACTCATAATAGTGTCTTTCGTCAATCCATTGCCAAAACACCTGTAGGCGGAATAGCTTTATATGGTGATGACAAACTATTCGTAACTGTATCCAGGGGGGACATACTTGAGTTTGACATTCAATCCCGTAAAGTCATCAACCACATTGTACCATTAGATAAGTCAACGCTTGCCCCGGCCAAACGGACTTATTCTCCATTTATCACTACGGATTCTACGCTTATTGTCGGGTGTGATGGACAAGGGGTTTTCTTTTATAATCTTAAAAAACAAAAATTTAATCACTTCCTAGATGCGCATGCAGATTTACAGCAAGTTTCAGTAGCCAGGATATTGCAGCGTTCAGACCATACCTATATAGTGCTGACACGTAAAAGTGGTATTATCCTGATGGATCAAGATGGCCAAATTATAACACAGTGGCCCGAGCTTCCCTCCGGAGTTGAAGATTTTTCAACCCTCTCTGGCATCCTGCTTGATGATGACACCATCCTTTTTAGTGCTTATTATCATTTATACCTGCTATCCATATCAACTAAGAAAATAGTGCCGGTCAAACAATCATCTGGTGAGAAGGTACTTCAATTTGATCAGATCAATCTGCTCCCGAATGGCACCATCATCGTCGGAGCCGGAGAAGAAGGACTCTTTGCATTAACCATGGATGGCCATACCTGCAACCTTACCCCTTTTACAGATGTGGTGACCAGATCCAAATTAGTCACCAATTTTAAGACGGATCTACAAGGCAACTTATATGTCAGCAATGATCAAATCAACATTTTAGTATACACCCCTATCGCCGGCCGATATGCGTATACTTATACACTGCCCATCAGAGATGGTGTATTGAGTATCGTGGATGACCCTCAACGTAAGAGCATTTATATCACTAATTATAATGGGATCTACCATCTTGATCTTATCACACGAAAGCACACCAGAGTATTGGATCCCAAAAATCATTTACTGCAAACACTCTACGCAGGTATGATGGATGAAGATGGTGATATCTGGCTCAGCTCAAATACGGGCCTACTGAAATACACCCCCAATACCGGCGAAGTGATTGTTTTTTCAGAGATGGACGGTGTGCAGGCCAGTGAGTATAATTCGCATGCTTACTTAAAAAGAGAGGACGGAACAATGATGTTCGGCGGTATTAATGGCTTGAATGTTTTTCACCCGAAAGAGGTTCATCTATCACAGCGGGAAGCACCGGTATATATCAGTGAAGTCCTGATTAACGACGAGCCTGATTTTTACTATAGTGTTTCCCACCATGTTGATATTTACAAATTGCCTTATCATAGGAATACAATTTCATTTGAGTTTCATGCCATAGATTATTCAGATCCGGCAGCCACACACGTGCGGTACAAGCTCCTCGGAGTGGATGATGAATATGTAGAATCCAGGTCTTCGCAGGGCTTTGCCCGATATGCACATCTCCAGCCCGGAAATTATACGCTACTACTCTTGGGTCGCAATGCAGATGGAGTATGGAATCAAACACCCCGGGAGATTTTCATCAACATTAAACCTCCCTTCTGGCTGACCTGGTGGTTTATAGCCCTCTCCTCTTTGACGGTCATCAGTTTAATGTATTGGATGGTACGATCCTACTATCGACGCAAACTAGAGAAAAAGAACCA
>JAWXAW010000070.1:0-3515 GCA_034439675.1 Saprospiraceae bacterium
CTGCCTACATTTTTTTTTACAAAGTGCCAATTTATAGCAGAATTATCCACGAAGCGGTGTTGTGTTAAGCTGACAACTAACATATGGCAGCTACCCAAAGGGCGGGATTTTTAACATAAACCTTGTCCCGAAAGCTTTCAGGAACTCGCGGTGCTACCTACTCGACTGGTAATAGTTATTTTTTTAAAATAATCTATTCTGTCCATTTCAAACATTGCGTAGATTCCGGAACGCATAAATCAATAGTGCCGATTTTCAATTGTTTCCGATGGTATAGACTTATCGATAGCAAACAGCATCCAACAGTATACCTTCTTTACATTCCGGCTTATTTACTGGCATTCTCCTGCATATTTCTTTACTAAGAATTGACCTCCAACAGTTGAACATGGTCGTGAAGCGGATTAATTTTATAGCTCATTCATAACCCTGAAAACTTCTCACGTATGAAATGTTTAAAAGATTTCTTTCAAAGAGAAATCACCCTTCCGGATATTCGTTCAGTGCATCAAAATTGGCGATGGTCCTTATTTATTCTTACAGGTTTTTGGACCTGCATATCCCACGCACAACCATTTATCTCTCTCGATTCCACGCCCATCTGTTTTGAGATCGAATCCCGTGTTCGTAATGGAAATGCCGGATTTGAAGGAGCACTATTCACCCCCAGTACCCCGCCTCCAGGACAACCTGGCGGAGGCCAGTGGCAGATGAATCCCGCCGGTGCTCCGGTGTGGAATTCCAATGGCAATCAATATGGGGATGTTCATTCATTTGAATTTACGTATACCAAAGCCACTGGCACCTCAGTTTGGAAAATCGATTTCAACCGTGATCTGGATTATACTGATCCCGCCGAAATGGTTTCTAACGTAGCACCCACTCTTATCGGGCGCAGTTTTACGTATATCAATATCTGGGGACAAGGGAGTAATGCTGGAATGACGGCCTCGTTAATGAATCTGAACATTAATGGTGTTCCGTTTGGCAACTATAGTTCATCCAGCAGCACACCGTTCTCGGAATTATTTGAAGATGTGGACGGCCTCTTTGGGAACATCATCGTGACGGGAGACTTTTCTTTTTCTGGTGGAGAAAGTCAGGAAATTCCACGCATCTGGGTGCGTCTCGCCAAGGCTAATGAATTTCCATCCTGTGTTATTTCTGCTCCCCTAGACAGTGCCATTGTCAACAATATTGATTCCTTTTATATTGAAACGATTACATCTGATCCGGATGGCAATGTCATCCAGGTTGATTTTTACGCCGATAACATATTGATCGCTCAGGACAGTTTACCTCCTTATGTTTTTCTATGGGATATAGCATCGGTAGGCTACCATACGCTCACCGCGAAAGCCACGGATAATCTCGGTGCTATGAAATTATCGGTGCCTGTGGTGGTCTATGTCAATTCATTACCAACTTGCGAGATTACGGTCCCCTTAGATAGCGCGTATTATTACATTGGAGATACCGTGTTCATATCAGCCATGGCCAACGATACCGATGGAACCCTGGATGTCGTCGAATTCTTTGCCGATTCGATGTTGATCGGAATAGACAGTTTTGCGCCTTATGCAGTTATTTGGCCATCGCCACCTGCGGGCAATTATGTATTGACGGCCAGAGCAACGGATGATCTTGGCGGCAGCACTGTTTCGCCGTTGGTTCACATCGTGGTCAATGGTCCACCGACTTGTACGCTTATCGAACCGGCGATGGACAGCATGCTATATTACGATCCGGCCATCCTGACATTGCAAGTACTGGCCACGGATCCCAACGATCAGGTGTCGGAGGTGGAATTCTATGTAGATTCCGTGCTGGTCGGATCTGACACGACCTCTCCTTTTGAGTGGTCGATCGTGAATCCCTCCTTGGGCACTTATACGGTCTATGCTAAGGCCTATGATACATACGGTGTCGTAACAGTCAGTACCGTCTTTCACTACACCATCCGTTGCATCCGCGAAGACCTCGACAATAATGGAATTGTCAATACCATTGATTTTCTATTGTTTTTAAGTGTTTTTGGTGATAATTGCCCGGTGAGTTGTCCAGCAGATTTCAATGATGATGGAGTAGTCAATACCACAGATTACTTGCATTTGTTGAGCGCCATCGGTTATATGTGTAATTGATGCAACTGGTCAGATGGTGCCGTTTAGCATAAGGGGCAACGGTGTTTCCTTGGCTTAGCTTTTAGATTTGATCCTTGTGGGCGCATAGAGGATTATTGGGCTTTGCGGTGTAGCGGATTAGATGCACTACTCGAATAGTGCCAGTTTTATTCTGCCCAAGCTTTGATGGCATCTATAAATAGTGTCTGCTGGTCAATGAAAACATTATGAGAGCAGTTGTCAAAATATTTTAAGTTGTCCGAACCAATTACGTTTTGTAATGCTAGCACTTGTTGGCTTGAATACAGTCCATCTTCTTTACCATATAAGCCATTGATATTTATTTTTTCAGCCTTCAATTTTGTCAGGGCAGCCGTAAGATCAATCATTGTATATTTTTCATTTTGCCAAAAGCCCTGAGGGGCCTGGTAGGTCATTTGGGAAGCATATTTCACGAGCGTGGTGTCTGTTCTAAACATGGCATATATATGCTTTGCTTCATCAGTCGGATTTTTCGGGCTATAGAAGCCATTTTGCATGGCGTGGAAAAAGCAGTAGGAACTGTATTCAATGCTGGCTTTGTCCATCTTCTCCAGCATCGAAATGTACTTTAAATTAATACTATCATTTTTTGACTGATAGATACTTTTTGATTTTAGGATGATGGTTTTAAATGTTTCCTGGAGTGATATGGGTGCGCCTACGAGAAGTATGGATTTGATTTGGTCTGGATAGTTTGCTGCAAATAGGGTAGCAACCACGCCACCAAAACTGTGTCCAATCAAAATCGCCTTTTTAAGATTATTATTTTGATAGAGGGTATTCAAATCATCAAATGTTTCTTTGAACGTAAACGTGGCAGTAGGGTCCGGGCTTCGGCCTTCACCTCGTCTGTCATATACAATGACAAAGAACCCATGATCAGCAAGTTTTTGTGCCGTTGTTACCTCAAAGTTTACACAGTTATACCCGGGTCCGCCGTGAAGAAAAATGACAGGTGTGTCTTTGGCATTGCCAAAGGTCTTGCTGTACATAGTTTGTCCGTGGGACAAAATGGTCACCAATAGGAAGATGGTCGTGGTGATGATTGGCTTCATTTGTGTATCGTTTTGGAGTTTTCTAATTTTCGTTTTACAGTTGACGATCTGAGATGCCTGACGTTAGCCCATATAGGCTGGAGGATATGTCCTGTTAGCGAATGCCAAAATTACTCTTTTCATTTTCAATGCCCATGAGCCAGCGATAAGGTAGGCGCTGTGCACACTTTGAATGGTAAATATACTTCTTTAGCGAAAGAATTCCCGGACGGGGAAAGATACTTATGAGCGTAACGACCGGAAGTATTAGTAAGTCGCAAGGTGGTATTGTTCCACACCTGTAGTCTTCCCCATC
>JAWXAW010000071.1:0-5390 GCA_034439675.1 Saprospiraceae bacterium
ACAGTGAGAGGCAGACGTTGTTATTACAGGTATTTAGAGGGATTGAGGTATTGCCGTACATATTCATTTACGCCGGATTCGATGGATGTTGCTGGTAAAGGGAGATCGGCAGATGTCCATTTGGTCATATCCGCTTCTGTGAAATATTGATATTTCTCGCGAAGGTCGATGGGCATATCAATATATTCAATGTTGGATTCGAGGCCTAGTGCGGAGAAAGTTGCATTCCCTAAATCCTGAAAAGTTCTTGCCTTGCCTGTTCCAACATTATACAAGCCTGGTTGAGGTTTTAATTCAAATACATTCCAGGCCATTTCGAGGACATCTTTCACAAAGATGAAATCACGTTCCTGTCCACCGTCCTTCCATTCAGGTCGGTGCGATTTAAATAGCTTCAACTTACCAGTATCGAGGATCTGATGCCAGGCATGAAAAATCACTGAGGCCATTCTGCCTTTGTGGTATTCATTAGGGCCATAGACGTTGAAGAACTTAAGGCCATACCACCGCGGGGGTGTTTTCTTTTGCGTCAATACCCATTGATCGAAGTCCTGCTTAGACTGGGCATAGGCATTCAATGGTTTCAATTGTGAAACAACTGCATGATCGTCTGAAAATCCGAAAGCCCCATCGCCATAGGTAGCAGCACTCGATGCATAGACAAGCGGAATTTCATTAGCTGTACAAATCCGCCAGATATCTTTTGAATACTGAAGATTGAGGCTATTGAATACAGCTACGTCTTCACTGATCGTATCGGTTCTTGCGCCAAGATGAAAAACAACATCTACCTGAGATGCCAATTTTTCGAAATAGGCAATAAAGAGATCACGGTGCACCCAATCATGTACACGCTTGCCTTTGAGATTCTTCTCCTTTTTCCATTGATAGAAATCGTCAACAACTACAATATCTGTATACCCTAGTTGATTGAGATAACCCACAAAAGCACTTCCGATAAAACCAATCGCTCCGGTGACAACTATCACGCTTCGACTGTCTCGGATGAAGAATACGCTTCAATCGGCGGACATGTACACACCAGGTTACGGTCGCCAAACGCATTATCTACGCGTGCTACCGAAGCCCAGAATTTATGGCGATGACGCAACTGAGGCAAAGGATAAGCTGCAGTGCTTCTTGAATATGGATAATGCCAATCGTCCGAGGTGAGGTCTGCTAATGTATGAGGGGCATTGGACAATACATTATTGTCTGCATCCGCTTTGCCTGAGGCTACCTGATTGATCTCGGCGTGAATCTGAATCAATGCATCACAGAACAAATCCAGCTCAGCTTTCGATTCACTTTCCGTTGGTTCAATCATAATGGTCCCCGGAAGAGGGAATGAAAGCGTAGGGGCATGAAATCCATAATCAATCAAACGCTTGGCCACATCTTCCGCCGAAATCCCTGCATGTTTGAAAGGACGCAGATCAATGATGAGTTCATGTGCAGTCCGGCCGGCTTCGCCGGTATAGAGAATATCATAAAGGGACTCAAGCCTTGACTTGATATAATTTGAACCAAGTATCGCATGTATGGTGGAAGCCGTCACCCCATCGGCTCCAAGCATTCTGATGTATCCGTAGGAAATCAACAAAATCGAAGCACTACCCCAAGGGGCACTATTGACTGAACCAATAGCATTGGCACCTCCCACCTGTGCGAAGGGATGGCCTGGAAGAAATGGTGCGAGCTTTTCATTTACACAGATCGGGCCCATACCAGGTCCTCCCCCACCATGAGGTATTGCAAATGTTTTATGTAGATTCAGGTGACAAACATCAGCACCTATCGATCCGGGACTGGTCAAACCAACCTGCGCATTCATGTTAGCGCCATCCATATAGACAAGGCCACCGTGCTGATGAATGAGATTACATAATTCTTTGATCGTTGTTTCAAAAACACCATACGTAGATGGATAAGTAACCATCACACCTGCCAAATGTGAAGCATGCTTTTCAGCATGTGCTTGCATATCAGCCATATCAATATTACCACGATCATCGCATTTAGTGACGACAACTTCCATGCCAGCCATGACGGCACTGGCGGGATTAGTTCCGTGTGCTGAAGCAGGAATCAGGACAATGTTACGATCCAGATGACCATTGGCAAGGTGATAAGCCCTGATGGTCAGAAGGCCTGTGAGTTCGCCTTGTGCCCCTGAGTTTGGCTGCAGTGAGCAGGCAGTCATCCCTGTGATATCAATCAGATAGGAAGTCAATTCATCAAAAATCCGGTAATAGCCGGCAGCCTGATCAGCCGGAACAAAAGGATGTAATGATGAAAATTCAGGATAACTGACAGGGAACATTTCTGAGGCAGCATTCAGTTTCATCGTACATGAGCCCAGCGGGATCATGGCATGCATCAGCGAAAGGTCCTTGTTTTCAAGTGACTTCATATAACGCATCATTTCTGTTTCAGTCCTGTACTTACTGAAGACAGGATGTGTCAGATAAGCATCTTTGCGAAACAACTGATCCGGAATCATAATAGCACTCAGGCCATTGAGGTTGGAGACTGTATTCTTGCCCAGGGCTGCTGAGAAAACATTGCAGACAGTCGTGAGGTCTTCGTTTGATGTTGTCTCATCGAGACTGATGCGTACATCCTGGGAAGTGTAATAAAAATTAATTCCGGATTTTTCAGCTTCTGTGCGAATGGCTTTGAGTTGATCCGGAGAAAACCGGATAGTAAGCGTATCAAAAAAAGAACCGGCAAGAGGTGTAAAACCGAGGTTCTGAAGATGTTGATGCATGGCTGTCGTCTTGCCATGAATACTCATGGCAATTGACTTCAGGTTTTCAGGTCCGTGATATACAGCATACATTCCAGCCATGATAGCGAGAAGGGCCTGTGCAGTACAAATATTGGAGGTTGCCTTTTCACGTTTGATATGTTGTTCGCGGGTCTGCAGGGCCATACGTAATGCACGGTTGCCTTTGCGGTCAACAGAAACACCGATAATACGTCCGGGAATATTTCGCTTATTCTCTTCTTTGGTAGCGAAGAAAGCTGCATGAGGACCACCGAAACCAATGGGCACGCCAAAACGCTGTGAATTACCGACAACAACATCTGCGCCCCAATGACCCGGAGGCATTAAAAGGGTCAGGGCCATCAGATCGCTGACGACAGCCACTTTTATTCCTTCAGTCTGCCATTGATTTACTTTTTCACGATAATCATTGGCAGAACCGGTTGCATCAGGATACTGAAGCAGAACGCCAAAAAAATCATCTCCTCCACTCCATGACTTCCAATCTCCTGAGACTAACTTGATACCAATCGGCTCAGCCCGTGATTGTAATACGGCGAGCGTCTGCGGAAATATATGCTGATCAACAAAAAAATGAGTTGCATGATCTGCGCCATCTTTAACCTTTTTAGAAGAGAGATTATACAACATGGTCATCGCTTCAGCCGCCGCAGTGCCTTCATCCAATAAAGAAGCATTCGCAATTGGCATGCCGGTCAGGTCGCTCACCATCGTCTGAAAATTGAGCAACGCCTCTAGCCGCCCTTGCGAAATTTCTGCCTGATAAGGTGTGTATTGTGTATACCATCCCGGATTTTCAAAAATATTTCTCCGAATGACGGATGGCGTATGGGTGCCATAATAGCCAAGTCCGATATAGGACTTGAATACCTTGTTCATCGCTGCAATGCCCTGAATGTGGCGGAGGTATTCCTGCTCGGACATGGCCTCCGGTATATTGAGTTTTCTCCGGAGTCGAATGGGGTCAGGAATTGTTTCGTTGATCAGTTGATCAAGGCTGTCTGCCTTCATTATTTCGAGCATTGCCTTCAGCTCAATAGGATCGGACGTACCGATATGCCGTTGTGAAAAACCGGCTTTAACTCCATTATTTGTCATAACTATTTGACGATTCGTTGCTAACTGATGATGATTCAAAAAGCTGATCAGGATCTGCTTACTTAAGGTTAAATGCTTTCTTTACCTCTTTCACTTTATCCAGTTTTTCCCACGTAAATGTTTCAATTTTTATTTTCTTTTGCTTACCGCTTCCATCCGTAAAAATCTTTTCCTTTTTCTCAGGCACTCTTCCCATATGACCATAGGAAGCAGTTTCACCATAGATAGGTTTTCTCAATTGAAGGCGTTGCTCTATCTCATAAGGCCTCATTGGAAAAATATCCTTCACGTGTTTTGCGATCTCGCCGTCATGCATATCGACATGAGCAGTTCCATAAGTGTTGACGTAGATGTTGGTTGGTTCTGCAATACCGATTGCATACGAAACCTGCACCAAAATTTCATCACAAACACCTGCGGCTACAAGGTTTTTAGCAATATGACGGGTTGCATATGCAGCAGACCTGTCTACCTTGCTCGGGTCTTTGCCTGAAAACGCTCCACCGCCATGGGCGCCCTTTCCACCGTAGGTATCAACTATAATCTTACGTCCGGTCAGTCCCGTATCACCATGTGGTCCTCCAATCACAAAATTGCCTGTTGGATTTATATGATAGGTAATATGATCTGTGAATAACTTTTTAAGAGATGCTTTTAGCTTCTTCTGCACCCGTGGCAGGACTATATTGATGATATCGCTGGATATCTGAACCTGCATGGCTCTTTGTGCTTTTACCCTTTCCTGTTCTGTCGTATTTTTTGGAAGCACAAACTCATCGTGTTGTGTGCTCACGACGATGGTATCAATCCGGATAGGCTTGTTGTCATCACTATACTCAATCGTGACCTGCGATTTTGCGTCAGGCCTCAGATAATTCATCAATTTTCCTTCTTTCCTGATAGCGGCCAATTCGATCAGAATCCGGTGGGCCAGATCCAGTGCCAACGGCATATAATTGTCCGTTTCATTGGTGGCATATCCAAACATCATGCCCTGATCTCCAGCGCCTTGTTCCTCTTTTTTCTGCTTGTCTACCCCCTGGTTGATGTCCGTTGACTGCTCATGGATAGAAGAGAATATCCCGCATGAATTGCCATCAAACATATACTCGCTCTTGTTATAGCCAATCCGGTTGATGACCTCCCTTGCTATTTTATGGAGATCGAGGTAGGTCCTTGATTTAACTTCTCCGGCCAAAATAACCTGACCGGTGGTCACCAGCGTTTCACAGGCAACTTTGGATTGGGGGTCAAATGCTAAAAAATGATCTACAAGCGCGTCTGAGATCTGATCAGCTATCTTGTCCGGATGACCTTCAGAGACTGATTCAGAGGTAAATAAATAAGGCATGAAAGGAATTATTTAATGTGAATAGTGTCAAAAATGTCGAGCCAGCTAAGGGCTTTATGTAACCTACCCCTCAATTGGAGGCGCAAAAATAGGAATTTATATGATGAAAATAAGAGATAGGAACTAGGAAATAGGAGATAGGAGATAGGA
>JAWXAW010000072.1:0-22339 GCA_034439675.1 Saprospiraceae bacterium
AAAAGTTGAAGAGGAATTAAGAGAGGTCTTCAATAAGTACCCTTCGGCAAGCTCAGGGACCACCCTTCGACAAGCTCAGGGACCACCCTTCGACAAGCTCAGGGACCACCCTTCGGCAAGCTCAGGGACCACCCTTCGACAAGCTCAGGGACCACCCTTCGACAAGAAGAAGAACCTAAATTTCTACGTATAGAGTCTGGCGTCTGGAATCTAACGTCAGTAGACTAAAAACTGCCTACTGCCTACTGCCGACAGTTGACTGAATACGTCTCTTACTTAAAAATCTCCGGATCAATTTGCGTAAACACCTCATCCTCCGCAGTCTCTTTGGTATAGGGAATCGTAATCGTCGTGGTCGTACCAACACCCTTTTCGCTGTGAACCGAAATTTCTCCTTTCAGAAAGTTGACACGTGCGGCCACATTTTCGGTGCCCATACCTTTGCGGACTCCGCTAGGTTCATAGCCGAGGCCATCATCTTCCACCATGATTTCGATGTCCTCATCATTGCGGATGAGCTGGATCAGAATCTCCTTGGCGTGGGCATGCTTGAGGCAATTGTAGAGCAACTCCTGCACGATCCGGAAGATGTTTAAGGTGACACCGATAGCGAGATCGTGTAGCGAACCATAATGAAGGAACTCAATGTGCGGAGTGTCCTCTGATTCGATGCGGTTGACAAGGTCTTTGATGGCAGGTACGATACCCATTTTGAGCAATGCTCCAGGCTGCATGTTATTCGAGATCGTCCGAACTTCATTACATGCGGCATCGAGCAGGTTGTAAGCTTTGTTGTATTCCTTCTGAGAGGTGATATCAGGATTTTTAGTCTGCACAGCATCAAAGTGAAGTTTGACCGTAGATAATAATCCACCCAGGCTATCATGCAGGTCACGCGCAATGCGCTCACGTTCCACCTCCTGGCCTTGTAACATCGAACTGATGGATTCAATCTTGCGGTTGCTTTCGAGTTCATTGATCTTGCGCCTGTTGATTTCTTCGTTTTGGTCAGCAATGATCTGGTTGGAATTGAGGCGCTGCTGGTAACTGCGGATGATGATGTAGGAAACGATCAGCATGATGACGGCACCTACCAGCAGTGCATAACTCAGGACCTTTTGAATTCTTGATTTCAAGACAGTGATATTTCTGTCACGTGCCATCATCTGTAGCTCGGTCTCGCGCTGGATATCTTTGTCTTTGAGAAACATCTGCTGGATGCTCGCTGATTTGCCGGCATTGTTGAGGCTGTCATTGAAATGATTATAGGTTTTCATGACCTGCAGTGCCGCCGGATAGTTTTTCATCTTTTCATAGCATTCCGCCTGCTGCCTGTAGAGTTCTCTTTTGACAAAAGTATCTTTCCCGGCCAGGCGCAATCCTTGTGAAAAATAGTACAAAGCCAACTTGTACTTTTTGGCATGCATGTTATACATCCCTACATGGAGATGAATAGATGGCAGAAAGGACAGGTATCGTATACTGTCATAGCGCGTCAAATCAATGTCCAGTGAATCCGGAAGGTCTTTAAATAAGGGTTTCTGACCGGTGAGCGCGGTGATCGTGAGTCTGTTGATGGTTGACAACAGCGTGTCCTGGATCATCATATTTAACCGGCTGGCACGCTCAAAATATTGGGAAGCCTCCTTCATCTGATTGCGGGCGATGTAGATCTCACCGATCTGCTGTAGCATGCGCGCTGAGAGTAGAGTGTCAAGTGTACGTTCTGCATAACCTTCTACACGTTCAAACATACTGATCGCCTCGAGGTAGTATTCACTGCCACAATAGAGCCGCCCCAGATCTGTGATGGTCTGGTACATTTTTAACGAATCACCGGCTTTGCCAAAGAGCTTTTGTGCTTCGATGTAATTTTTGATCGCTCTGTCCAGGTTTTCTATTTCCGCGAGGTCGCGTTCAGCGATGATGCGATAGGCTTCTGCAGCCTCATTGTATTTGCCGTTCTGTTCCAACTGGGCAATGAGACGAAATAGTTCCGCATTGGATTTGGCCTCGCTGACTTGTGCAATACCCAGTGCAGGGTTAACAAACAAACACCCGGCCAGCAGCAAGCTGGTCAGGCATTTCTTGATGTATAGGCGAAAAGAGTCCTTCATATCCTGAGGTTAAGGCATGGATATTCTTAAATGAGTAAATGAAGGGGTCAGACAAAAAATCAATTCCAGCGTTCGCAAGTGTGTATTTGAAATGAAAGCAGTTGTTGACTACTGGATTAAATGTTGAGGGTCATTAGTCTTGTATGCGTGATGGTGTCTATGGTCTTGTGGTGAGTTGATTTTCGATCGCAACCCTTACCAGGCCGGCGGTGTTTCGCACACCTAGTTTGGTCAGCAAGCTACGGCGATGTGATTCTACTGTCTTGAGGCTGATAAACAGGGTATCTGCGATCTCCTGAGTTGTATGTTCCCTGACAATCAGGTCAAGCACATCTTTTTCACGCCTGGATATCTTCGGGGGCAACATAGAGGATTTCTTCCCGCCGGACTTTTGGCTCACTAGGCTCTTCATGATGGTCTCCGTCACCTCATCACTAAAATAGGACTGACCATTGTATACGGTTTCGATCGCAGCGATCAACTCTTTCTTTCCGGTATTCTTGAGGATATAACCCTGGGCACCATGTTTCAGGATTTCAGTGACAAAGCTCTCCTCATTGTGCATAGATAAGGCAAGCACTTTCACTGCCGGATAGTCTTTACTGAGTTTCTGACATACTTCTATACCATTCATCCCGGGCAGGTTGATATCAAGGAGGATTACATCTGCTGGGGTATGGGCCAGTTTTTCAAAGACTTCCGGACCATTATAGCATTTGGAGACAACCTGTATATTGTCGATTCCATCCAGGATGGACTCAACTCCCTCGACAAACATATTGTGGTCGTCTGCAATCATTACGCGTATCATAATCGACTAGCTATAGGTCTAAAACGATTTAAAAGTACAAACTAAACATCATTAAAGCTGGCGACGTTTATTATTGACCACGATCTCCAGGGGTTCGCCTGTCAGTAAGGACACTTCGCAATGTTCTCTGGTAACCGTCACTCCAAGACTCCTTTGGCGGTAATGGATCTTGAAACTAAAGCCCGCCCAACCTGCCGGCAACACAGGGGCCAGATGCAGGAGGCCATCCTTGACCTGCATGCCCGCAAAGCCTCTGACCACCGACATCCATGAACCCGCCATACTAGTGATATGCAGGCCGTCTGCAGTGTCATTGTTATAATCATCCAGGTCTAATCTGGAGGTCCGCAGATACATCTCATTTGCTTTTTCCGGCTTGCCTAGTCGGGAGGCAAGTATCGCATGGACACATGGCGATAAGGATGATTCATGCACCGTCATTGGTTCATAAAAATCGAAATGCCTTCGATGGGTGTCTTCATCAAAATGGTCTTCAAAAAAGTACATGCCCTGCAAAACATCAGCCTGCTTGATAAAACAAGATCTCAGGATCCGGTCCCACGACCATTTCTGATGAATAGGCCTGTCTTCGGCAGGCAAGTCATTAGCACGCATGAGGTCCTTGTCGAGGAATCCATCCTGCTGCAGAAATACGTTGCGGTTTTCATCGCGGGGATAATACATGCCATTGATTCGTTCCTGCCAATGCCCAGTCTCCTCATCTTTAAAATTTGAAGTCTGACTGACCCTGGCCCACGTGTCAGGGTGTTGTTGTCTTACCCAGTCAATTTGCTCAATCGCATATTGCATACACCAGCTCGCGAGGTAATTGGTATACCAGTTGTTGTTGACGTTGTTTTCATACTCATTCGGTCCGGTCACCCCAAGCATGACCCAGGCCTTTTTATCCTGAGAGTAGTTGACACGTTGAGACCAGAACCTGGCAATACCAATCATCACCTCCAGTCCGCCATCCGTCAGATAACTGGTATCTCCGGTATACTTGATGTAGTCGTAGATCGCATAGACCATGGCACCATTGCGATGGATTTCTTCAAAGGTGATTTCCCATTCATTGTGACATTCCTCGCCGTTGATGGTCACCATAGGGTAGAGTGCAGCACCATCTGTAAAGCCGAGTTTAGCTGCATTTTCAATTGCCTTTTGAAGGTGCAGGTAGCGATACACGAGCAGGTTGCGCGCGATATGAGCGTCTGCAGTGCCCAGGTAAAAAGGGATGCAATAAGCTTCCGTATCCCAGTACGTGCTGCCACCATATTTTTCGCCGGTGAAACCCTTAGGTCCGATATTGAGTCGGGCATCAGCGCCGGTATAGGTTTGCCAAAGCTGGAAAATATTGAATCGTATGCCTTGCTGCGCCATGATATTGCCATCGATGATGATATCAGCGCCATCCCAGATCTTTTGCCAAGCTTCTATATGATCGCGCTTCATCTTTGTATACCCGATCACTTTTTGCGCACCTATTTTTTTCTTTCCTTCTTCAGGTTGATGATCCCGATGGACATAAAGACTGCTGAGGTTGACGATGGTTTTATGCAGGATGAGTTCTTCGCCTTTTTCCAAATCTACGGTATACAATCTGCTCACCTTCATTGGCGAAACAGCAGCATTGGCGATGCTCACCGGGTGGCCATTGACTTCCACCTTGGAATGCATAAATGAACTTACCGTAAACGCGGTTTTTTTGGTGATAGCAGATACCATCGAAAAGGAATCATCCTGCGCTTCGGCCACCCTATCCCAGAACTGGTCACCATAGTTTGAATCCTTATTGTGTACATCAAAATCAAGATAAGGTTCAAGGTTGATTTTACCTTGATATCCTTCTGATTTTATGCTGATACGTATGGCTGCGACATCAGCATCGGCCATGCTGCAGAACCGCTCAAAATGAAATGATAGTTGACCACCGGAAGGTGAGTGGAGATCAAAGCTTCTGGTGAGCAGACCCTGTTCCATATCAAGCGTCCGGACAAAATGACTGACCTGCGTTTTGTCCAGGTCGAGGACCTCGCCATCAATAAAGATGTGCACCCCAATCCAGTTGACGCTGTTGAGGACTTTGGCAAAATATTCAGGATATCCGTTTTTCCACCAACCGACACGCGTGAGATCCGGATAATAGACTCCGGCAAAATAGGAGCCTCGCAGGCTTTTGCCTGAATAATCCTCTTCAAAATTTCCTCGCAGTCCAAACCGACCGTTGCCCAGGCTGCAGATACTTTCACTGACTTCATGAAATTCGCGATGAAATCCTTCTTCGATTATCTGCCAGGGATGATGTTTCAGATAGTGTTTCATGATAGTTGTTCGATGATATGGGTTGGATTGGTCTGATCTAATCCGCTGATGACGATATCCGCAGCTTTGAGCGCTTCAGGATCACCGATGCCTACAGCTTTGCATCCGGCGCCTAGAGCTGCCTGTAAGCCTTTTACTGCGTCCTCAAACACTACGACTTCGGAGGGGTCCAGTTGCAGAGCTTTGCATGCATTGATAAATATTTCGGGGTGAGGCTTTGATTCTTTTGCATCGTTTCCGTCAAGTATAGCATCAAAACGGTCTTCGATCCCGAGTTTTTTTAATACACCTCTTGCATTTTTACTGGCTGATCCAAGCGCAAGGCGTAATCCTGCTTTACGCGTATCAATCAGAAAGGCAAAGGCACCAGGTAACAAATCACGTGGAGTAATTTGTTCGATGGCTTCCAGGTAGATATCATTTTTTCTGGCAGCCCACATTTCTTTCTCCGACTGCGTGAGTGCAATACCGTAGCGATTGAGCAGGTAATCAAGCGACTCCATCCGGCTTGCTCCACGAGTATGCAGGTCGTCTTCATCATTGATGTCTGCACCAAGTTGTGCCAACACTTTTTTCCATGACTGGAAGTGGTGTAAGGCGGTATCTACAATCACACCGTCAAGATCAAAGACAAAGCCTTTGATTTCAATAGGATGTTTATTACTGCCATCTGTGTTTTTTCTGTCCATATACTTGAGTTTCTCAGCAACGGCTGTAAATAAATCAATTGATTTTAAGTGGCCAAAGATATTACTCAGTTTTTGTCTGGCCATGACGCCACCATAAGCCTCCCGGATGGCATGAATATGGGTAGCATAGACATCTTCCAGTCCGCTCCGATGGCTATCTTTCAACTGATCATCATATCGCATCACCAGGTTCATGTCACCTATAGCTTTCAGGCGTATGAGGAGTTCACTTTTCTGGCCGGTGAGGCTCCATCCATGTAACAGCATCCTATCAGCGGCCTCGTCTGATCCTGGGGTATAATATTCAGCAATTACCCTCAATACCCTGGTGACATTTTCCACATCCACTTCATATAAAATCTCCAAGGCTTCACGATCCAGAAATGAAAGGCTCAGTTCATATGCCCACTTAGAGACCAGGCCACGATCACCTGTTTGGCGAGCAGCTCGCAGACCTGCCTGCAGCATTCCCCGAACAATAGTCTTATCATAATCTGTGGTCTTAACAGCATGGAGTGAGTAGATAACATCTTCATATTCCGTCTGGCGGCTTAATTCCTGGATGATGTCCGGCATGCTTGCCTGGAGTAAACGGGCCAACTCTTTTCCTGTAGACTTCATCGACCATAATCTCCTCCAGCGCATCATAAAGCTGGCCCAGAGAACTTGCTGCTTCAAATCGCTGATGCTCTTTCGCTCTGCCAGTTGATACGCAGCCTGCCTTGACTTTGCTTCGAGGATGAAGGGCTCTACGGACAATAACATAGGAGCACATCCCTTCAGGAAAGAAAACCCTTCGCGGCTGCTGATTTCCATGGCCAGGTTGATGGCAGATTGTTGTAATCGCGGTGCCATCGTTTGATGACATAGGGCATCGAAAAGCCGGAGCGCAAAACGGAGTTCCGTGAAAAGTTGCTCCTGGTATTGGGGTACCTTGATGATGAGCCTGTTGAGGTGATGAATCGTTGCTTCAAGGATCAGCAGCGTCTCGGCAAGGGCTTTGTCTTTTAATAATTGTTGCGCCTGGCGAAGGAGGGTAGAGATAATATTGCGAACAGTCTTAAGGTTGTTGCGGTTGAGCTTAATGTTCCCGTATTTGTCAATCGGGGTCATGTCGGACAAGAGATGGTGGTAGTTCGGTTTTTTGATCAGATGCAGGTAATTGGCCAGCACCTCGGCTCTGAAACCGCTGTGGGATTGGCCATAGCTTGATATAAATCCACGCAGTTCTGTGATCGTTAGCTTACGAAGCACGTCATCAAGTAGCAGGTTTTCATGCTTTGATTTGGATTTTCCACGTCTGGTGCGCAGGATATGGTCTCTTAGGATCAGCAGTGCTGCCAGAGAATGCTTGCAGACTTTAGCGCGTTTGTAGACGGTACAATGGCATTTGGCAGATACAGTGCCATCGGTCTTTACGGCCATTTCGACGTGATAATCCGGTTGTTTTGAAAGGCAATGATAGAAACCTGGTTCCGGTTCGGTCAGATCGTATTCAGTGGTCTCCTTTACCAAATCCATAGCTTCCTCCAGTAAGGCAGGCGCATAATGGCTTTCTATATCAAAAAGGACAACTTTCATCTCCTCGAAGGATTGGTTTTGACAAAGCAATCGTGTTTTATCACCCGCTATCGCATAATTTGGCTGAATAGATGGTTGAATCCCCTTGATTGCACATAAATTTGCTAAGGTAACGCTGTCCTATGGAAGTAAAAGATGTTTGTTTCGTCCGTCATGCCAAATCAAGCTGGGATCAACCCGGTCTGGATGATTTTGATCGCCCGCTCGATAGGAGGGGGCTCCATGATGCGCCTATGATGGCCCGCAAAATGAGGGAATTGGGCCTTATCCCGGATTATATTATCACCTCCGGAGCCAACAGGGCCAGATCTACAGCCGAATATTTCAGGCAGGAGTTTGATCTGAGTCATGATCATTTTAAAATCAACAATGATTTGTACGAAGCCTCTGCGGAGACGGTCTATGAGGTCTTGCAGTCAGCTCCGGATTCTGCAAAGTTTGTCTTTCTGTTCGGACATAATCCAACTTTTACCTGGGTGGCCAAAAGTATAGCTGGTGTGCATATAGACGAAGTGCCCACCTGTGGCATAGTCCATGCACAGGCGATGATCTCCAGCTGGAAAAAATTCAAATCTGAATATGCCGGATTTATCGGATTTCATTATCCTAAACAATACAAAAAATGATGAAACCTGGGATTTGGTGGCTGCTAGTTATCATGCTATTGATGGGATGCGAGGGCAGCAAAACGGATGTAAAGTATTTGTTAACGGACGAACAACTTTCCAGTCTTATGTTTGATGTCCAATTCAGCGAAGTCGCATTGGCTGAAGTGACAGGAGAGAGACAGGATTCATTAAGAGATCTTTTCTGGCTTCGCTTTACTAAGGTATACAAGCACAGTGTACCTGAAATCAAAGATGAGATCCGGAAACTTGAAGAAGACCCGGAGAAAATGAAAGTCATCATGGACCAGGTGCAAGTCATGTTGGATTCAATACCATAATACTCCAAGATGTTTAAGAATTTAAGCCTGCGTACCATGTCACTGCTGGGAGCGCTGGCCATAACACTTTTTGCAGGACTAGGCATTTGGATCGGACAAAAGACACTTTTTATTCCGGTCAATGGAAAGTATGCAGCCATCATGGTGATTGCTGTAGGGCTATTTGCCTATCTAGCTATTCAGTTTATCCTCGATCGCTACATCTACAGGAGGATCAAGCTCATCTATAAGATTATCAGGAGATCCAAGACGTCGGTGCCGGACAAAAGGGCCTTCCAGAATATGGATAACCCGATTCTTGATGGGGTAGAAAAAGAAGTGCAGCAATGGGCCGAATCGCAGCAAGACGAAATCGAAACGCTCAAAACCCTTGAAGCTTACCGGAAAAGGTATATCGGTAACGTGTCGCATGAACTCAAAACACCCATCTTTTCTATTCAGGGTTATATCTATACGCTCATCGATGGTGGTCTCTATGATGAAAATGTCAACATGAAATATCTTGAAAGAGCTGCCGCTAATGTTGATCGGTTACTCACTATCGTCCAAGACCTCGAAGAGATCAGTAAACTTGAATCTGAGGATCTAATTCTCGACATTCAGAAATTTGATATCAAAGCCCTGGTCAGAGAGATCTTCAGTGACCTCGAAGTCAATGCCAAGTCCCGAAGTATCACATTGACCTTTAAAGAAGGGGCGGACAAATCCTATAATGTAATGGCTGATCGGGAAGGTATCCGTCAGGTATTGACAAACCTGATCCTCAATTCCATCAAGTATGGTGTTGATAATGGGGTTACCAAGGTGAGTTTCTATGTGATGGACAAGCAAATCCTTTTAGAGATTTCAGACAATGGAATCGGCATAGAGGAAAAGCATCTCAAACACCTGTTCGACCGCTTCTATCGGGTCGACAAAAGCAGAAGCCGCGAATCCGGTGGTTCAGGACTTGGACTCTCCATCGTCAAGCACATCCTCGAAGCCCACAATCAATCGGTCAATGTCAGATCTACGACCGGGAAGGGATCTACCTTTGGATTTACTTTGGATAAAGTTGCAGATTAATCTATTGAGGAGTTTGGTATGAGTTGTGAGTTGTCAGTTGTGAGTTGTCAGTTGTGAGTTGTCAGTTGTCAGTTGTGAGTTGTCAGTTGTCAGTTGTGAGTTGTCAGTTGTCAGTTGTGAGTGACCTTGCGTCGCCCTCGCGTTTCACGCCTCACTGTCTTCACTCAGCATCATTTCATGATGGCGGGATCTCCGCTACGATCTATCTCCTGCCTCCTATTTCCTGATTCCTATTTCCTGATTCCTAATTCCTATTTCCTAATTCCTATTTCCTGATTCCCATTTCCTATTTCCTAATTCCTAATTCCTATTTCCTATTTCCTATTTCCTATTTCCTCACGACGTGTGCAAATCATGACTGACCGACTCCTCCTGTAGAGGGTCATTGCTGGTACCATCGAGCATAGATTTGATTTCGTTTCTGACTTTGAAATATTCAGGCAGTTGTGACGGATCCATCGCTTGTGGAGGAGGCATTTTTTCGCGGAGGTGATCCACTTGTTTTCCATTTTTCCAGAAACGGAAACATACGTGGCATCCGGTGGCTAGGCCAGTACGGCCGATATAGCCAATAGTCTGACCTTGCTTGACCATGACGCCAGGTCGGATACCTCTCCCGAATTTAGACATATGGAGGTATTGAGTCTCATAGGTCTTGTCATGTTTCATTTTTACAAAGTTGCCATTACCGGAGGTATAGGATGCGTTGGTGATGCGGCCATCGGCGACTGCCCGAATAGGTGTACCGCAAGGTGCTGCATAATCGGTGCCGAAATGACCTTTGTTTCTTTTCAGGATAGGATGAAACCGGTTTTTTGAAAACCGACTAGAGATGCGGCTGTACTCAACAGGTGATTTCAGGAAAGCTTTTTTCATCGGGCGGCCTTCGAGGTCAAAGTATCCGTCATGCTTACCACTGTTGTATCGGATAGAATAATATTCTGATGATCCTGATTTGTACTGCGCGCCGATGAGTTTACCGATGCCTAGGGGTTTGCCCTCAACATATTTGCGCTCGTAGACGAGTTTATATGAATCCCCCTTCTGTAGGTGATAAAAGTCCACTGACCATCCAAGCGCGTCTTCCATGGCAGCGATAAGTTCTAATGGAAGGTTTTGGTCTTCCATACTGACCCACAGTGATTGATCAATGATGCCACCTGCAGTTTCAATTCTGACTTCTGTCTCTCTTTCGATCACTTCAACGCGGATACTGTCATCGAGGTGGAATAGAATCCTGCGATAAGGATCCGGCTCATACACGAGGGCTTGCACAGTGGAGTCCGCGAGGTCAGTAATAATCGTCAATTCTTTTCCTGCCCGGATAGAGCGAAAAGGAAATATGGAGCTCGCAGCCCGGATGAGCTGATCGATTTTAAAATATTCGACACCCCGGCTTGAAAGCAGGTTGCCAAGCATGTCATTAGGTTTGATCAGCAGTTTTTCAAGTCCTACCAGACCCAGATCCCAATGCAGGAACTGTTCGCAATTCTCTTCACAAGCTTGTTGTTCGGCTGTTTGAGTCTGGATGTCCCGGTTGATTGTCTTCGCTACATTGAGTGCAACGGCTGTGCTCAGGATAAGCAGCACAGAAATGGCATACCTTGTGAGATGAGTCTTGGTCAATAGCTTAATTTTGTCGCAAGATAGATTAATACTCCACAAAGGAGAGCTTAAGGAAATGTTAAGAAAGGAACAAAAAAGGACGTTAAGGTGTGGAAATCAGATTATTGAGGTGACCAAACCCTTGGTGATGGGGATTATTAATGCAACCCCGGACTCTTTCTACATCCAGAGCAGAACCAATAATTCTGTCGAAAGAGCTCTCGAAATGGCCTCTCGAATGTTAGATGAAGGCGCCGGTATGCTCGATGTTGGCGGTATGTCTACGCGTCCTGGAGCGACGGAAATACCTCTCGAAACAGAACTTGAGAGAGTGATCCCGGTTATTGAAGCGATACACGCCAGTTTTCCTGATGCATTGATTTCTGTGGACACCTACCGAGCCAAAATTGCTGATGAAGCTATAAAAGCGGGAGCCACCATTGTTAATGATATCTCCGGTGGCCAATGGGACACGGAACTTTTAAGCGTGGTAGCAAAGCATCAGGTAGCGTATGTGGCCATGCACATAAGGGGTATCCCTGAAAATATGCAACAACATACAGATTATCAAGATGTTGTAAGTGATGTATTAAAGTACTTTGTCAACAAAATACAAGAGCTTGAAAAGGCTGGAATTAAGGAGGTGGTGCTTGATCCCGGTTTTGGGTTTGCCAAGAATTTGGAGCAGAATTATCAGTTGATTGACAGGTTGGGCGTGTTCCGGCTTTTGGGAAAACCGATTTTGGTTGGGCTCAGTCGCAAATCCACCCTTTCGAAAACAATCGGGAGGTCTGCTGAAGAAACACTGGAGGCCACTACGGCGTTGCACATGATTGCATTGCAAAACGGGGCATCAGTTTTGAGGGTTCACGACGTCAGGCCGGCCATGGATGCCATTGCCGTCTACAACCAACTTGTTGTAGCAAGCGTTAATAAAAAATAAAAGATTGATTATTACATCAATGCAACTCATTATATAACGTTATTGGAGAGGTAATGGAGAAAGAAGGCCAGGAGATGCAGCATCCGGAAGAAAAAAAGCGAAAGCGTTTTTTTCTTTGGCTTGGCCGTATACTGGTCTCGTTGATCTTGTTCAATGTAGCCATCATCCTTCTTGTTCATTTCCCTCCGGTTCAACGCTGGGGTCTAAACAAGTTGACATCATCAATCAGTAAAAAACTGAATTCAAGAGTCAGTATTGAAAAGTTTACATTAAATCCGATCTCTGATCTGACCCTCCGTAATATTCTGATCTATTCTCCGGAGCATCCAGCGGATACACTCTTGTATGCTGAAAATTTGCATGTTGATTACAAGCGCATTTGGGACATCTTGTACCGCAGGATTACCATTACCCAGTTAGGTATAGAAACAGGAATGCTCAACATCCATAAGGTAGCAGGGGATAGCCTGACAAATCTTGATCTCGCACTTTTGCGCTTGATGCCACCCAGGAACCCAGACAAAGGGGATTTTGTCCTTGATCTGAAGACCGTAAATGCGAAATCATTGAATGTTCGCATGGATGATGAGTCCAGTGGCTCCTTGATGAATTTGTATTTCAAACGAGCAGATATAGAACTGGATACCCTTGATCTCACCGGCAAGTATGTTGATATCGGCGATCTGGATTTGGATGAACCTCGGATCAGCATCATCAGCAGGTTACCGTTGGTTGAAAGTGGAAAAATGCCCGCATCTGACAGCAAGACCTGGAGCATGGACATAGATTTTGTCCGGATTACAAATGCTCAGTTCATAACCGATAACAGAGCTAAGGCTTTGGCTTTTTATCCAAACGGAAGAGGTATCGACTATGCTCACATGGTCCTGGAAGATGTAGATATTGCGATGGACTCTTTTCAGCTTCGTGGATGGGCATTTAAAGCCAAAAACATTGACATGCATATTTTGCATCAAAACGGATTTGAAATCAACACCCTGGCCGCAGACAGGGCTTCCATCTCACAAGATGGTATCGTACTCGAGGCATTAAAAATCAAAACGGAGCAAAGTGAAATTGACAATTCTGTTTCCTTGTTGTTCTCCGGCTACAAGGATTTTGCTTCATTCGTTGATTCAGTTAAACTTGATCTGCCGGCTGCTGATATACAACTCAACATCAATGACCTGCTTTCAATTGTGCCAGGTCTGCAAAATGTTGATTTTTTCAAAGACAATGCTTCAAATGATATTACGCTGCAGGGAAAAGTATCGGGCAATATCAACAGATTGAAGATCAAAAATCTGAATGCGAGCCTCGGTGCATTGAGTATCACCGGAGATTTCCGGTCACGTGACCTTGCTGTCACCGGATCGCAGCTGATCAGCCTGCATCTTCAGAAATCTGCATTCAGCTCAGCAGCCTTGAAAAGTATTTTTCCAAAGATGAAAATTCCTCCTATCCTGGATAAGCTGGGACAGATTAGTTTTTCCGGTGACTTTGATGGCTATCCTGATGACTTCGTAGCCTTCGGTGCCTTTAATACATCTCTTGGGAAAATAACCCTGGACATGAACCTGAATATCGCTTCAGGAATTGCGGATGGAAAATATTCAGGCAGAATTGCCTTAGAAGATTTTGACCTTGGCAGGTTCACAGGCAATCCTGATCTAGGACGCGTGACAATGTCCGGAAGAGTCATTGAAGGAGTTGGTTTGGCCTCAAAATCATTATACGCTGATATCACGGCTCAGTTATCTTCCCTGGGCTACAAAGGGTATATCTATCATGACGCCCGCGTGGATGGACAAGTGACCGGAAAACTTTTTAGCGGAACACTGGATATCAATGACCCCAATTTGGACATGCATTTTGAAGGAACAGTGGATATGCGCGACAGCTTGCCGAGACTCGATTTTATATCCAGAATAGATAGTATTCACTTCTGGGAGTTGGGCTTATCAAAGGAAGCTATGAGCATCAAGGGTATTCTGGATGTAGATATGCGGGTTGGCAAGTTTAATCAGATAGAGGGTTCCGTACTGGGGGAGAATATTGTTTTAACGATCAAGGATGTTGATTATGAGTTGGATAGTCTTTATCTCACAGCTGCTAAGGATTCTATTGCTTCGGACAGGATTTTTACGCTTGAATCTGATATACTTTCGGGTACAGTATCGGGTGTGTTTGATCCATTTCTGCTGGTAGGCCAGTTGCAATACTATCTCCATGACCAATACCCAAGGGCTATTGATGTGCCTGCAAATCCACGGAAACCAGAGGTCATTCAACGTCTCAAATGGGACCTGGACGTGCATGACAGCAGGCATTGGTTTGACCTGGTCGGTGTTAAAAACCTCCGTGTAAAAAATGCATCAACCCAAGGCGTGCTCGATCTGGTTGGAAATACAACAAGCGGTGTACTTTACCTGCCGGAGTTGCATTATGATAATATCAATGCGTATGGCGCGACGATTGCCTTTACAGAGACGAAGGGAGTTGCAGGAGTTGATCTCGAGCTGATCGCGGCGGATATTAAGGAAGGCGTATTTTTTGAGGATGTATTTATCAAAGGATCCGCTACGGATGACAGCGTGAAGGTCAATTTCAAAACAGACCAACTCGCGGATATCGTTGATGAATTGGATCTCGACATCACCGCCAGACCGGAGGGAGGTAACTGGAGTATTTCTTTCAGTCCGATTACCCTGTCCATGTTTGGAGATGACTGGAATATCCCTGATGGAAACAAAGTTGAAATCAGAAAGAATGAATTTACACTTGAAAATTTCGAATTGCTCTCCAGCAGCCAGCAAATTATCCTTGATGATGTAGATCATAAAGGTATAGAAGCATATGTGACCGGCTTTGATATCAGTTACCTTAACGAAATCTGGATCAATGATAAGTTTGATTTCTCAGGGGTGTATACACTTGACCTTGAAGTAGATAATTTGTACAATATTCAGCAGATGGAGATTGATCTGAGTCTGCCTGCCCTGAAGATCAACAACGTGCCTTACGGAGAGATGATCCTGACGGCGAGTATGAAAGATCCTAAAGATTCTGTTCTGATCAACCTTTTTCTGGCCAATAATGAAACGTCACTCATCGGCGTCGGCGCTTACCTCCCTCCGATCAATTCCATTCCCAAAGAACAGCAAAACTATCTGCGTTTAGATCTGACAGCTTCCGAGTTTCCACTTGACTTCCTTGAATTTTTGCTTGGAGGAAACATCAGGGACACGGAAGGCTCCGTAGATATGAAGCTCAGCCTGACCGGAAAGACAAATGCACTGAATCCAAATGGTGGAGGAAGAGTATTTAATGGAAGTACCACCATTGATTATCTGGGAGCTGCCTATTCTTTTCATGACCAGCCCTTCACGATAACCCCCAGTATGATAGACCTCTCGGGTACGGTCTTGTACGATGTGTTGGGCAATACCGCTACTGTGCAGGGGGGCTTAACGCATCGCTATTTACGGAACCTCGGTTTGAATGCGACGTTGATGTCTGACAAAATATTAGGCCTGGATGTGACCTCCGAAGAGAACAATGTCTTCTACGGTCAGGGCATTGGATCTGTATTTGCAACTTTCTCTGGTACGGTGGCCAATGCAAGAATGGTGATCAATACAACGACAGCAAAAGGGACACACATTTTTATTCCTTTATCAGGCGCTGCAGATGAAACGGACAGGGACTTTGTCTTATTTCTAGAGAATGGAATCCTTCCGGTCACGCCGCTGACTCAAATTGGTATCAGCGGGATTAATCTTGAACTCAATATGACGATCACAGAAGATGCTATCGTCGAACTCATTTTTGACGAAAACACCGGTGAGGTCATGCGAGGCGAAGGGAATGGTAACTTGCGGCTTTCGATGAACCGTTTAGGAAATTTCTCCATGCAGGGCAATTACAAGATTGAAAGGGGGGATTATTTGTTTACCAATTTCAGGGTCGTCCGAAAGCCCTTCGAATTGAAGCAAGGCGGTGAAATCATATGGGACGGAGATCCATACGATGCTACCCTGAATGTTCAGGCAAAATATAAAGACCTGGAAGCTCCTGTCTACAATCTCATCTCGGAGTACATTACAGATGTGGAAGCCCAGAAAGACTTGTACGATCAATCGAAGCAACGTACGAAAGTTGATCTGAACATGACGCTGACCGGTTCGCTGTTACATCCTGACATTGCATTTGACATAGCATTCCCTGAGCTATCCGGCGTGCTCAAAGGATATACCAATTCCAAAATGACAACTTTGAGGGCTAATGAGAATGCGATGTTGCAACAGGTGGTGGGATTGCTCCTCACCAGGTCCTTTCTGCCAACGACTTCGGGTACTTCATCCGGGTTGTTATTGACAGAAGGTATTGACAATACCCTGAGCGAGTTGATTTCCTCCACCTTGTCCGGATACCTGGGCGGTCTGTTAGGTAATTTGATTCCGACAGGTGAGGTGTTGTCAGACATTACCTTTCAAATGAACCTTGATCTGCCGATCACACAAGGGGCGACATCTGATCAGCTCAATCCGCTTGAAGATCCGTATGCTACGGTAGTAGAGTTTGATCTTCCGCTTAAGTTTTTTAGTGACCGCCTTGAAGTATCTGTGGGAGGTGATTACGTGACCGGCGCGACGATTGGAAATGCCTCGGAGTATCTGGCAGGGGATGTCACCTTCGGGTACAAATTGACACCCGATGGCAGACTGAAGATTCGCGCGTTTAATGAAAATACAGTGACGGTTGAAGGAAGAAAAAACAAAGTGGGTGTCGGCCTTACGTATCGGAGGGAATATGATAGTTTTCTTGAACTGCTTGGAAAAAAGAAAAAGGATCAATAGGCCGGGTATAAAAAGCAGAAGATAAAATTCACCTCCTGCTTTTATAAATCAAAACATAAAATACCGGCTATCACCGCCATATGAATAAATGAATGAACCACGACTGTTTCCTAAAGTCCATGGTCTGCAACTCTAAATCTTCCTTTGTCATACATTACATTTTTTGGCAAGCGCACTTCAAAGAAATATATACCTGCTGTTAACTCGGAAACATTGATCCTGACCTGATTTTCAAAATCCTGATTTGCCACAACCTGGCCACCATAGTTGTATATCCTTAGATTGACTATACCTAAACCTGCTGGAACTTCTACATGAATCTCATCTGTGGCAGGATTTGGATTTACCCTTGTTGTAAAATTTTTACTAAGCGGAATGGCTACGTCTGTCAGGGTTTCCAGTGCGAGGTCATCCAGCATCAAGGTTGTTCCAGAGGTAGGTAGATCGTAGGAGGAATAAATGAACAGAGAAAAAGAATCTGGTTGGACAGTTGCTGAATAATAGTGTATCGGAATTTCAAAATGCTCGTAGATGATTGTGCTGCGTTTAATGTCCAAAGCACCCCAGCCAATGTTTCCTCTTCCATCCTTTAAAGTGACACGGATACTGGCATAGTCGTCACCTTTAAGGTCAGCCTTATAGTATCCTGTTATTTTTTCCGGACGAGTGTTGATTTTATTTTTGAAAAAGGCAATCGCAGGCATGGGCATACCAATAGAATCCTCTCCTGTCGTCAGGACGAGTGCATAGGTTCCCGTATTGGCATCCTCGGTGAGGATGACATTGGATGGCAGGCCTGACGCAACACATTGTGATGCTGACGTAGCCCAACATTTAGGATCATCAAAAGGTATCGGTTCAACAATACACCAATCCTCATAGGTTGCTTTTTGGGTTATCGGTACCGGCGCATTCAGATTAGAGTCGCCACGTTGCTGAGCAATGATAGGCAACCCTGTCAAGATGAAAATCGCAAGTGTAATGATGGCAGATTTCATGTTCAAAGGGTTTAAGTCAATTGTTCATTTGCAATTTACCCTTGATTGTATCCTGAAGTCAATGATGTGAATCATTGTGGGGTATGACTTCAGGCAACAACATGCTTCTTTTACCCTCTTACCCCCTAAAAGCTAACGTTTACACCTAAATAGGAAATAGACTTGCATGCTATCTGTTTCATGAATGGTTCATTGATATCCGAACAGATGGCCGTTTCAGGAGGTTGGTCCTGCAACCAAGAGGATTCAATAGGGAATCTCTATAGTAAATTGATGAAAATTTCGTCTTGCCAGCATTTGCCAATGACCGTTGCAGGAGCAAACAGTTCGGCTCCGCTCTCAACGACGCTCCTGCAAAGGCCTCCTTTTTTGAGAACTGTATAAACTTTAGCCCTAAACGGGATAGGTATTTAACTGCTGTATGGAGGTTTTCCTACGGCTTCTCCTTCGCTTCAGCTTGCGCCTCATCGGATTTAGCTTAGCCGGCAGCTAACCAAAATCCGTATATTTGTACTCCTTTTTAGCTAAAATCAGAACCTGAAAACATCATGTTTCAAAGCCTTACTGACAGCCTCGACAATGCGTTTAAGACCTTAAGAGGGGATACCAAGCTTACCGAACTCAATATTGCGGAAGCTATCAAAGAGATCCGTAGGAGCCTCGTGGCTGCTGACGTTAACTACAAGATAGCCAAGGAGTTTACCGATAAGATCAAGGAAAAGGCACTAGGGACCAAAAACATACTTTCTTCCGTAAAGCCCGGTGAACTGATGATCAAGATCGTTCAGGATGAGATGATTGATCTCATGGGCGGCCAGGCAGCAGGTATCAATATCAAAGGAAATCCGGGTGTGGTGCTCATTGCAGGTCTTCAGGGTAGTGGTAAAACTACCTTTTCAGCCAAGTTGGCCAATTTCCTCAAGACGAAAAGAAAAAACAAACCTCTCCTGGTAGCCTGCGACGTCTATCGTCCTGCCGCTATGGATCAGTTGTCCGTCCTTGGAGAATCTATAAAAGTACCTGTCTACAAAGAACCTGAATCCAAAGATCCAGTCGCTATTGCCCTCAAGGCTATCGAACATGCCAAAATCCATGGGTTTGATGTAGTTATCATAGATACCGCAGGTCGTCTAGCCATCGATGAGGCGATGATGACAGAGATACGTCAGATCAAGGAAGCTGTTCAACCTAATGAGACCCTCTTTGTCGTGGATGCTATGACAGGTCAGGATGCAGTTAACACAGCGCTGGCTTTCAATGACGTCATCAATTATGATGGGGTCGTGTTGACCAAACTGGATGGCGATACCAGAGGTGGTGCAGCATTGTCGGTAAACTATACGGTTGGCAAGCCAATCAAATTTGTCAGCACCGGAGAGAAGATGGAAACCATCGATATGTTTTACCCGGACAGGATGGCTCAGCGTATCCTCGGCATGGGTGATATCGTTTCTTTTGTAGAGAAAGCGCAGGAGCAATTTGATGAGAAGGAAGCCAAGCGGATCGAGAAGAAAATCAAGAAGAATACGTTTGACTTCAATGATTTTCTCGGCCAGATGGCACAGATCAAGAAAATGGGTGACCTCAAATCACTCATGAGTATGATCCCCGGTGTAGGCAAAGCCATGAAGGATATAGAAATTGACGACAAAGCATTTGTCAAGATAGAATCCATCATTCAGTCCATGACCCCAACAGAAAGAGAAAGCCCTGAGCTCCTCACTATGAACCGCAAAACCCGAATTGCCAAAGGCTGCGGACGTGATATCCACGAAGTCAATATGTTTATCAAACAATTTGATCAGATGCGCAAGATGATGCATACGCTGAGCAAGGGCGATAATATGCAACGCATGATGAGCCAGTTTAAGGGGAAATAGGCAGGGTTCAGTCAACTGTCTCCAGGTTATAGTTTGTAGTATTTAGTAGGTAGTTTTTAGGCTACTGGCGTTAGATTTCAGACCCAAGACTCTATACGTAGGAATGTAGGTCCTTGTCCTTTTCGAAGGGTGGTCCCCAAGCTTGTCGAAGGGTGATCCTTGTCCTTTTCGAAGGGTGGTCCCTAAGCTTGTCGAAGGGTGGTCCTTGTCCTTGTCGAAGGGTGGTCCCTAAGCTTGTCGAAGGGTGATCCTTGTCCTTGTCGAAGGGTGGTCCCTAAGCTTGTCGAAGGGTGATCCTTGTCCTTTTCGAAGGGTGGTCCCTGAGCTTGTCGAAGGGTACTTAGTGAAGACCTCTCTTAATTCCTCTTCGCCTTTTCGCATGCGAAAAGGCGAAGAAAAAAGATATACATTATTTCTCTTCCCTTCGCCAAGCTAAGGGATCGTTCATACCATTTAACCTTCTGTGCGCCTAAGCTTTCAGTCAGCAGTCAGTCGAAGTATATGATACTCAATTGCATGATGCGTCTGGAGTCTTCCGTCTATAGTCTATAGTCTAAAGTCTTAAGTCAACAGTTGACACAATCCATTCGAATTATTTGCCTTGTGGGCGCTGTGCATTTACAGGCCGGCCGGTGCGGATAGTTGTATTCAACTTGGCTTTGGGTTGGACTTTTTTAAGGTCTTTTGGCAGAGGGGCCAATTTGCCCTTTCCTTCTTCGTGTTCAGCGGCAGGATTTGTCTTGGCACCTTTTACCTGTTTGGAGTTATTGCCTTGAAATTTGAATGGTGACTGTTTCATTGGATTAGCGTGTTAGGTAATTATTAAAGAAGAAGATTTAAGAAGTAAAGATACTATAACGAGACAATGCAAGTGGAGGTTCCACGGCTCACCTTGGAATAAAGGACATTTTCAATTAGTAAGAGTGGAGTCTTAAGCGTGGTTGGCGATTCATTCCTCCTTCCCTTAAGTTACAGCGAACGATGGTGAAAAGGGGAATAGATTTTCATAGTAAAAAGGTCGTCTTGAGGAAACTCTTTTTCCACAGAGGTGCTCTGGTGAAAATGTAAACAAAGGGAATGGCCTGATCCCAAATGATTTAGGGCTAAAGCCCTAGAGTCTGGAAAGAAGAATAACCTACCTTTATCGCAAGTAACGAAGCCATGACAGGATAGCTATGATTAAGGTCAGTATCATCGAAAATGATAAGTTTCTCTGCGAAACCTTGCGGGTTGTTCTCAATGCGAAGGATGAAGTAGAGGTCCTGTCCATCTATCTGAACGGTGAGGATGCGCTGGCTGCGCTGCCGGCCATCAAGCCAGATATAGTGCTAGTGGATATTGACCTTGGACATCACCGGATGAATGGGATCGAATGCATCACCTTTCTTAAACCGGAACTTCCCGATACTCAGTTTTTGATCCTGACCATTTTTGAAGATCATCAAAAGGTCTTTGATGCATTGTCTGCCGGTGCATTGGGATATGTCTTGAAATCCGATAAACCTGACAAGATCATAACTGCGATTCGTGATCTGCACGAAGGGGGTGCACCAATGAGTCCGTCCATCGCCCGGAAGATCGCGCTCTCCTTTAACCGTGATCATCTTGCAGATCCTAGACAGGTGGCTTTGCTCACAGCCCGGGAAAGAGAAGTAATTGACCTTATATCCAAAGGACGATTAGAAAAAGAAGTGGCTGCTGAATTGAATATCAGTTTGAAAACCGTGAAAGCGCATATCTCCAATATCTATACAAAGCTCCAGGTGAGGACCAGGGTAGAGGCGCTGAATAAGTATTTTGGAAGAAATGTATAAATAGCTACGAGGGTATTGAAAGGTTGTGGCTGTGAGATATTTGAGGTTGTTGGAGTAAACGCCAACAACGGCATCGAATAATAGAGTTTGCTGTGCCATCAAAAGAAACTCCAGTAAAGGCGATTTACACTTTAATTTGTAAGAGTACGGTGGTTCCCTTTTCTCCTGATTCAAATTGAGCAAGCCCGCCGATTTCCCCCATCCTTTCTTTTATGTTCTTCAGACCATTACCTGAGTTCCTTTGATTCGATTGCCCAAGATCAAATCCCTTGCCATTATCTTGAATTTTAATTGAAATCATATTTTCATTTTCAATTTGAATATTGACATTGATCACTTCAGGCTTCCCGTGCTTAATCGCATTGTTGATCGCTTCTTTAACACATAGAAAGAGGTGTTTTCGTTGCACTCCATTTAGCTGAATCTCAGGCATTGGATTCTCCATTTGCACATGAATTGGGATCTTGGCATTTTCCTGGAGCTCATGCGCATATCTTCGTATAAATAGGGCAAGGGAAGAGAGTGTATCATCTTTCGTGTTGACGGTCCAGATGATTTCACGAATGCTTTGATTGAGATCTTCACTGGACTTGCGTATTTTGTTTACTTCGGAAGTGAATTCAGGGTATTTTTCTTCAGCGTTGTCTGAAAGGTAATTGGATAGCAGGTGTATGGCGGACAGACCAGAACCCAGATCATCATGCAT
>JAWXAW010000073.1:0-22251 GCA_034439675.1 Saprospiraceae bacterium
AGCGAGATACTATCCACGTGTTATTAACAGTTAACCCTTATCGGATCCATTGTGGTCCGTTTTGTGAAAAGAATTACTACGTATGCCAATTATAAAAACCATCATTCCCGGAATCATAGCCCTTTTCCTCTCCTCATCAATCAATGCACAGTCGCTCAAGGCCGTTCAGCAAATAGAAGGCATACCTCCAAAAGTAGCCTACAGAGCCATCGCACATGATGGTTCAGGCAATCTGTATGTGGCGACCAGCGTGGATGTCTTTATGATTCCATCTAACAATAACCGGGCTCAACCTATGTCCGTAGGTGACCAGATCATGGATGTAGATTGGTCATCTGATTATGGCCTTATCCTGCTATCAAAAGATGGTTCGATCAGGTTTACAGCAACCGGTAAAGTACTCACCGTCGATGCGGGTACCGGTGCAACATGTATGGATGTAACCAAGACGATGATTTGGGTTGGAACCAACAATGGTGTTTCCACCGTATCTATCCCACAGGAAAAAGTAGTCAAACAATACACCACAGAAGATGGAATCTTAGCCAGTAATGAGATCACCTTTATCCATACCGACCCCTCCGGTATCCGTTGGATCGGCTCAAGAGCCGGTGTAGTCAGAATAGAAGGTAAAAAGTGGAAGCTCTATGAGAAAGAACAGGCAATCACCGGCATCACTTCCACCTCAGAAGGGGCCTGGATGGCTGCTGATAGCAATATGTGGCTCGTCGACTCCTACAACCGCTGGTATCCGATCGATGCATGGCGTGACCTCGTTGAAGGACCCGTCAAAGCACTCTCTTCCGATTCGAAAGGCATCATCTACATCGCTTCCAATAAGCTCGTCAAATATGATCCATACCAGGAAAAAGTGGTCAGCATGAATGAAGGGGGCGCAACAGATCAAATGATCCTGCTCTCCCAGGGTCCTGGCAAAAACGTCTGGATGGCCGGACACAATGGTTTGTCGAGAGTGATCGAAGACACCACAAAGGTTGTAGAGCCAGTGGTGAAAGGAAATGCATTGGCCGCTGTGATTGAGGTCAAATCTATACCGGTATGTACGGGGATGGCCACCGGCCATTTGTTAGCAAAAGCGGCAGGAGGTGTCCCTCCATACGGATATGACTGGAGCATCCCTTCCGGAACAGGAGAAGTGGTAACTGGTTTGCCGGCTGGTCTGTATCAGGTTACCGTTACTGACCAATTAGGTAAATCCATTCTGGCCAGTGCGATTATTTCTGCTTCACCGGTCATGATAGTGACCACTCAGGTCAATGCAAAGTCTTCTGACATACTTGCTGCCGATGGAAAAGCCACAGCAAAAGTTGTAGGTGGAGTTGGGCCGTATGAGTTCAAATGGAGCAATGGGGAGACCGCCTCACAGGCATTGACATTACCTGAAGGTTCACACACACTCAGTGTTGTTGATGCCAATGGATGCATTGCCACGACGACCGTGATGATGGAGGGAGAAAAAGTATTGAAGACGCTTGACATCGCAACGATTGCTGTAGGACAGACTATTCGTGTAGATAAACTGTATTTCGAAGCAGACAGCTCCACGATCAAATCTGAATCCTATGCTGTACTTGAAGAGATATACACCTTTCTTAATGAGCATGAACAGGTGAACATCGAAATCGGTGGACACACCAACAGTCTGCCGGAAGAAGCATATTGCGATCGCCTCTCTACAGCCCGCGCTAAAGATATTGCCGAATACCTCTATGACAAAGGCATTTCTCAATCTCGTATCGCCTACAAAGGATATGGCAAGCGGCAACCTATCGCGACCAATCAAACGGTCGATGGCCGGAGGAGAAATCAACGGGTGGAGATCAAGATTGTATCCCTTTGAAAAGGTAAAAGATAAAGGCTTAGAAAAGAGGTCTTCCATTTACGAGGATTGTATACGTTAATACTCGTAAAGGGTTTTGATGCCCATAAGCTTAAGCCTACCCAAAATTTCTGATCACTTCCGATATTTTATTTTTTACCACTGACCAGCTAACACGATCATCAAAAACACAATCTGAAAAGCCAAGGCCGTACCACCCACTAAAACAAAATTGTCCAGGAGTTTCGAAGCCATTATTCCTTTCAATACTGCCAGTGTGATGTTGTCAATGGTTTGTCGATATAGCATCTGAATTTGATAAGAGGAATATTAAAATATAGACTACAAAAATGGAGCACCTTTTCATCAAGGTATCTTGCTTCCTTTACAACTTCATTGATTTTTTCGACCCCATACTAGGATTTTATATTTTTAAAATCCTCCATGGTGCCCAGACTAATCACCCGAATGATGATATATGGAGCATGCTGTTCAATATCAAGCGACGACATAGCTACATCCCAGAATAAATGAGGAGAAAAATCCTGTAGCTTGATTCGATCTTGAAACATCTTGTTACATTAATGAACATTAAAGGTAAGCACCGTTTTCGAATAGTATGATTCATTAGGATAAAGGACCACTGTAGGAAACCCCGATTGATTAGGCGAATCCGGAAAATGCTGCGTCTCCAGACACAATCCTGCACGAGGGGCGAGTGCACCTTTGTTTTTTCCAGAGACATTACTTTCCAGAAAATTGGCTGTGTATAACTGTACGCCGGGCTCATCAGTATATACATCCATTTTTCGGCCACTGGAACGATCATGGAGTGTCGCAGCATGATGCATTTGTCCATACGGATTCTTCAACACCCAGCAATGATCATATCCGTGACCTATCGTCAGTTGTGCATCATTCATTTCTATATCCCGACCTACACGTTTTTGTTTTCTAAAATCAAATGGCGTTTCCGAAACATTCTGGATTTCTCCTGTTGGAATCATTGATTCATCTACCGGCAGAAAATGATCTGCAAAGATTGCCAACTCGTGATCAAGGACATCTCTTTTCCCTCCGTTGAGATTGAAATACGAATGCTGAGTCAGATTGATGATGGTGTCTTTATCTGTAGTCGCAAAATATTCGAAAGAAAGTGTATTGTCATGGCCTAAAAAATATTTTATTTCTACCTTCAGATTACCCGGATAGCCCTCGTCACCGTCAGGACTTAAATGCCTAAATAAAACTCCAACACCTTTTTCTTCCTGGATTTCCTTCGAAGACCATACTACCCTCCCGAAATTTTTTAGACCCCCATGAATATGATGCGGTGGCAAATTGCAGTCAAGTGAAATTTCTTTTCCAGCCAATGAAAATTTTCCATACGCGATTCTGTTGGCAAAACGGCCTACGATACAACCTATCGACTGATCTGACTGCAGATATCCTTCAAGCTGATCAAACCCCAATACAATATCTTCCCAGACACCATTGCGGTCAGGGACCATCAGGGCGGTGATCGTGCATCCATAATTGATTACTTTCATGACCAATCCCTGGTTATTGGTCAGCGTATATTCTGTGACCTCCTGACCTTCTGGTGTGGTGCCGAAATGACGACTGCCTATAGTTTGACTAAAGGGGAATTCATTGCTTTGCATGCACAAATGTGTTTAATGCTGTGATTGCTTGTACTATTGAATCTACGAGAAAATGCTAAAATCATTTGGTTATACTACTTGCTCACAATACTTGTTCGACGACCGCTTCGCGACGACATGCCCGCCTCTGGCGGATGACGACAACTCATTCGGGCGACCACACGAATCATGATACTAAAATGATGCATCCCTAATCTATTTATACATCACGTATGCAATTTCATCACGGTGTGTGTAGTCGGGGCCAGATGCCCTTGTTGTCGCGAAGTAGTCGTCGAACATATCAGGCAAGTAAATACATCCCAATCGCATCACGGTGCGTGTGGTCAAACCGCTACGCGGTATAGGTCGTCGCGAAGCGGTCGTCGAACACATCATGCAAGTAAATACATCCCAATTGCATCACGGTGCGTGTGGTCAAACCGCTACGCGGTATAGGTCGTCGCGAAGCGGTCGTCGAACATATCACGTGAGGACGACTTTCTCGAACACATCACGCGAGGACAACGCTCACCGTCTCTACAATATCTTTCAGTGCAGCTTCCACCACCTTTGAATCCGGATGGCGCAGGATAATAAAGCCCTCGCCTTCATAACTCATCGATTTCTCCTGACCGGGCTTAGGAATCCGTACATCAGTGATGATGTCAGCATACCTAGCACGCACAACATCGAGACCTTCAATATGCGACACACGACCATGGCCCTGACCGCGGAGGTAAGCTGCTCCGCTGGTGTATTTTATTTCTGTAGTGACAGGCTCGTCATAAATCATAAGTCTGGCCCACGCTCTGATGGCATCGAAATCGCAAGCGCGTGAAATGAGCGTGGTAAACTGCGCACCGGGAGGCCGGGCCGCAATTTCGGAGATGGCAATGCTGCCGTCTTTCCTTCTGAACCATTCCATGTGGCTCAGGCCTGTCTTCATACCAAGTACATCAAGTGCTTTTTTCCCGACCTTACGTATATCATCAAAGGCTCTGCCCTGATGTTCCTTCCGAAGCATCACCCGCCACTGAATCCACGGATTAGACATAGCTTCCAGGGGAGTAGGATAATAATGATTGATAGTCTGACCCAGTATTTTTCCATTGAGTGAAAACGTATCCAGTGAAAATTCTTCTCCCTGGATAAACTCTTCGATAATCACCCCATCTGCAACGGCGTGTCCGAGAGAGGAAAAGGCAGCCAGCATTTCTTCATCGTTGGTGACTCTGTAGGTGGTCTGCGAGCCCGCCCCGGAAACGGGCTTTGCCACCACCGGATATGGACATTTCTGGATAAACTCAAAAGCGCTGTCCAGGTCATGTGTCAACGTATGTCTGGCACAGGGGATTCCATTCTCATTAAAGAGCATTTTCATCCGCGCCTTGTCCCTGAAATTGAGTGCGGTTTCAGTATTCATCCCGGGAACCCCGACAGCCAGGCGGGCTTCAGCCATGGGTACCTGGAGCTGTTCAGTAGCCCCAAGCAGGCGATGAAATGGGCCTGTGATTCGCTGAAGATCGGTCAGGGTCTTGATCAGTGTCCATTTGTCGAACACATCACCTACTTCCCTGGCTATTGAGATTCTGCTCTGTTGCCAGGAAGGGAGCAAGGAGATAGATTCTTGGCTGATGACCACGAGACGTACATCATGAAGGGTGGTGAGGGATTCAATAAACCGCACGGCATTGGCGGTGAAATTGGGGGTGATATAGGCAATCGTTGTCATGGGACGGCAAGGTAAGTGAATGCTTCGACTTGCCAAACTCATCCAAGGGCTGCTGTCCAGCAACCAATGAAAATGAAAAATAAGATGAAAGGACCAACCTTGTAAGTTGCATTTGTATTCATTAATCCTTAAATAATTAAAATCATGAAAGCATCAAAAGCATTATTGAGCATAGTTGTCGGCGCAGCAGTTGGAGCCGTGTTGGGTGTATTGTTTGCACCGGATAAGGGGTCAAACAGCCGCAGGAAAATCGCAAGAAAGAGTGAAGACTTTGTGGGCGATATCCAGGAGAGGGCAAACCACCTCGCTGACGCAGTTAAGAGTCCATTTCTTGCTGAAATACATGAAGGAAACGGTAAGGCCATACAGCCAAAAGCAAAATACACTGAGTTGAAATAACCAACAAGAATGACTGTGGAACACCGGAAGCGGATCCACAGCATCCTTTACGATTTGTCATTTCCGGGGTTCTTTTGATGTATCTTTGTCCGAGGTAAAGTAACACCTGCTGACTCGCCCCTTTTATGTTTTTGATGACCGTGGATTGAACTTCGGTCAATAGTAAACAAAAGGGAGTCGGGAAAGGGCAGACACAAAAGGTAATCAACTATGAAAGAAAAACCCGAAGACGACTTTCCTTTGATGGAAGATGTGGAGCAGTTTGTCAAGACAAACGTTGAGCTCTATACCCTAAAAGCCACCGGGGTCACTGCCAGGGTGGTTTCTTCTCTCCTTTCCAATCTTGTAGTCTGGGCTCTTGGATTTATTGTCCTGTTTATGCTGGGTATGGGCATCGCACTCCTGATCGGACATCAGATGGGCAACATGTATTCAGGCTTTCTGATCATGGCTGCAGGGTTTGCCGTGATCACCATTATCGTCTATCGATATAGGTATCGCTTTATCCGCAAACCGGTCATGAATGGCATGATTACCCAGATCTTAAAAGACAAGCACCATGAATGAGATCATCAATATCGATCAGCTTCAGGCCCGCGTCCAGGAGCTTGAGCGCGAACAGGATGCATCCTGGAAAGGCCTAAAAGATGGTGTCAAGGAACAGTACGAGCGGATCAAACCGGTCAACCTGATCAAGAATGCATTCGCAGGCATCACAGATTCTATCGATTCCGAGTCAGACATTCTGAAGGAAGGCGCAGCACTCGCCTCCGGCCTCATCGCCAATGCGATCATGTCGGGTTCAAAAAATAAACCATTGAAGCGCTGGATCACCCTTGCTTTGTTTTCTGCCGCCACCTACCTCATCACCAGGTATCAGGACGAAATCCTGGAGGCCGGCAACAATGTGATGCATTTCGTTACTGAAAAAATCAATCGTTTTAAAGAGAATGGAGAACGCCGAAGAGCTGAGCGTGAAGCTAAAGAAGAAGACTCAGGTGATGTTCCGGATGTGCATGAAGGAATTGGATAGAACCCCTCAGAAGTCCCACGCCTTCTGTCCTATTTCTACCCTATGCCCCACCGCCACCCGTAGGGGCGGGATCGTTGCACTCAGCCGAAGTATATGCTGCACTTCGATATGCCCTATGATCAATGCACGGCTCTAGGAATGTCCTCCTTGTCGGTGAAATCACAAATGGTGCACAAGGCACACAGATTGGTCGTGAATTGGTCAATGGCTGGTTCTGCACCCTGGTGACGCAGAAGGTTGAACTCGCTGATGGCCTTTCATACGAAGGCATTGGTTTAACTACGGATGTAGAAATAGAAAACACGATGGAAGAAATCAATGCCGGGGTGTGTAAGGTGTTGCAATATGCTATTGATCAATTAAAATAAAGGCGAAGTCTGAGGCGAAGGTGAATCAAAGCTGAACAAATATTATTAAAAAGAATCAGCGTCATCTGTGTTCCAAAAAGTGCAAACAATATCAAGAGGACGCAGAGGATGCAGAAATAATTAAATAAGAATTTTACTGTAGATGTCAGACGTCAGACTCGCAAATGCAAGACGTATGACTTAGGAATGTTATTTACTCATGTCGTTTTCGCCTCATTCATATTATGATGAAATCATTTGGTTTTCATTAAAAGACGAGCGTCAAGAGTCTGAAGTCCGCGAGGCTATTGTCTAAAGTCTTAGTAGAATCTATCTGTTTTTAAGGGGAATAACCTAACCACGAAATATGCTCGAAAATGCACCAGCGTCATCTGCGTTCCAAAAAGTTCAACCGATATGGAGAGAACGCAGATGACGCAGAAGTATTGAAACATATATTTCGCTGACCAAACCAAAGTTGAGTTTAAGGTACCCAAGGTGTTTTTAACGAATGCAGTATTTCAGCGTAATCTTTTTAAAATACATCTGCGTTATCCTTGTAGTGAGCGCAGTCGAACTATGCGTTCCAAAACAAGTAAATTACAGGATGAAAAATTCCTACCAATTTATTTTTGTCTCTCTTTCACTCTTGTTCGCCCTTTCATGCTCTAATTTCCGCACAGACAAAGAAGAGACTACCCGCTATTACCTGGTCAGGCATGCTGAAAAGGCGGTGGATGGGACGGATGATCCTGATCTTTCTCCTGCAGGACAGCAGCGCGCACTGAAGTTGGTAACGATGCTGAAAGACAGTAAAATAGAACGCCTGTATGCCACATCCTACAAGCGGACCCGACAGACCTTGCAGCCTATGGCAGACATGTATCATTTGAAAATCAATATCTATGATCATCAGGATGCTGAAAGCATTATGCGCATGATTGCTGATTGCAAAGGAAAGACAACGGTTGTCGCCGGGCATTCCAATTCCATCCCCAAACTGGCAAACATCCTGATCGGAGAGGAGATCTACCAGGAACTGGATGAAAGTAATTATACCAAAATGTGGGAGATAACAAAAGAGGAAGGAAAGGTGGCAGAGCATAAGATTATTACGTATTAATGTTTAACTAATGCTTTAAGGCTAACAACCCCTTAGCCTCAAAAACAAATAAGCCCATGCTTCGGCTCCGCTCAGCACAAGTCAACCTATAAACCCATAAACTTATAAGCAAATAAGCCTACCTATTTTGCCCTCGTTTATAGTCGCTTCGCTCCATAAACGATCCCTGTGTTCTCCAATCAATCGTTTCTGTAAAACATCATTCTTTCGAAACCCCGGGATGTTGGAGATATAGCTTCAATATCAACAAATGCTTCGGCTCCGCTCATCACAAGTCAACTTATAAACACATAAACACATCAACTTATAAGCAAATAAGCCTATAAACTCATCAACATATTAACCCATTTTCCCGCCCCCTTTACAACTATTACCCTTCCAATTCAGTTATAATAGTATTCAACTCGAAGAACGCAGTTGAACATTATTTAACCTTAAAAGTCAAACATTATGAAAAAATCAAATGTAGTGTTAGGTGTATTGGCTGGTGCTGCCATCGGTGCCCTGCTGGGTATATTGTTTGCCCCCGATATAGGAACCAAGACCCGCAAGAAACTCTACCGTAAGGGGGAAGTTATCGTCGGTGACCTAAAGGAGAAGGCTCACGACCTCACCGAAAAGGCTAACGAACTATCCCGCAAAGCCACCAGGCTGATGGAGAAAGTCAACAGTTCTGTCGATCATGCAAAGCACGAAGCAAATGATCTGGCAGAGACGGCAAAGAAAAAATTCAGTGATCTGAAACATAGGGAGAGCTAATTTTTGCATTGTCGCTGCGCTCCGAGAGGTTAATGACCACAAGACCATTTGCCCTGTCGGGCGACCACACGTCATCGGGATGCATGCTAGTATGATCGTTGAGATGTTACATAGTGATTTGACTAAACAATAATCTAATAGGGAGGCACAGTATTTACCGATGACCCGTCGGTTATCTGTTTAGTTTAAATCACCCTGAGGTGCCACTGTTTAGAAAGTTTAGAAAAGAATCCTAAACTTTCTATACTTATGGCCCATTACGGGCCATAAACTAAACTTTCTAAACACTGTCTACATTTGTAAATCACCTTCAAGTGTGAACCCTTAATTACCACCTGAGCTAATAAGCTAATAAGCTAATAAGCTAATAAGCACATAAGCCAATAAGCTAATAAGCCAATAAGCACATAAGCCTATTAACCTTCAAATCAAATCCAATCATGAAAAAATCAAATGTAGTATTTGGCATAGTGGCCGGAGCGGCTGTCGGAGCGCTGGTGGGCGTATTAATGGCTCCTGATATAGGATCCAGGACCCGCAGGAAACTCTACACAAAAGGAGAGGATGTCATGGATGATCTAAAGGACAAAGTCTATATTCTGGCGGCCTATGCTAATGAGGTAAATAACGAAATTGACCGCCTTTCAGACAAAGTAGATGCTTCCATTGAGCATGCAGCCCACGAAGCAGTCGGAAAAGTTGGAGAGGCCATTTCAAAATTTGGAGAAGGGAAGAAGAGGGGGAGCTAATTGTCTTTTTAAGCTTGTTGCTTTGTTGGGACAAAATCCCCATCCCTAAGTTTTGGTGATTTGACATAGTGTTTAGCGATGACCTGTCGGTCATCTGTTTAGCGTAAATCACCTTCGGTGATACTGTTTAGAAGGTTTAAACCAGCTTCTAGTAGGAACAGTGTTTAGCGTTGTGCCCTACGGGCCATCTGTCTAGCATTTGGCGCCCTGAGGCGCCACAGTTTTGAGCGTTTAGTATTATTTTCTAAACTTTCTAAACTTAAAGTGCGAATAGCACCGTAAACTAAACTTTCTAAACGCGGTGTCCATTTGTAAATTATCCTAAAGCGTGAAGGTTTAATAACCGCCTAAACCCGTAAATCGTATAAGCTTCCCTTAAATATTAAGAAGAGCCAAGACATCATTCCTCCATCTCCACTTCATACACATCCAATTCATTGCGTTCAATATTGGCAACAAAAAACCCACCATCCTGGGGGATGATTTCTGCCAGATCAAAACGTTGACAATCTTTAGGCAGCCCGGTGAAGATTAAAGTAAACTGACTTTTAGTTCCGGGTGCCACGGCCATCCATTCAGGAGCAAGTGGAATATTCTCAGCATGCACCAGGTCGCTCTTGTGTTGAATGTCTTTTGAAATCAGGTACGTCGAAGGCCAGATGCGGATGTACATGCCATAGGGGTTGGTACAGCTGTAATGGCAATGGACAATGACTTGTTTTTCTTCCTGGGTCTGGGCTTTTAATTTCTTCCGGGTAGAAGACTTTATACGGATGTCGGTGGTCGTGTGGGTGGATAATGACATGTGTGTAAGATACGAAGAGGAGATTATCTGTGCGGAGGCTTTTATGATGTGGCTGGTGTGAAGTGTTCGACCACGGCTTCGCGAACACACGCACCGTGTTGCTATAGGGATGCACAGATTTTTTCGCATCGCGGTTCGTGTGGATACCCGTAAGGGTAATCGTCGGACCGAACAGGCCCTGTCGTCGCGAAGCCGAGGTCGAACACGTGTAGTGAGCGACCCAGTACAAAACTCCGTCTATAGCAACGGCCCCAACCATCTCTCCATCTGCGGAATACTCATCCCCTTCCTTTTCGCATAATCCTCCAGCTGATCCCTGTCGATCCCACTCACCGCAAAATATTTACTTTCCGGATGTGAAAAATACCAGCCACTTACACTTGCCGCAGGATACATCGCCATACTCTCTGTGAGCGTGATTCCAGCCAAAGCAGGTACATCAAGTAATTCAAACAATAGCGCCTTCTCCGTATGATCAGGACACGCCGAATAACCAGGAGCAGGACGTATGCCACGATAGCCCTCAGCAATCAACGTATTATTATCAAGATTTTCATCGCTGGCAAATCCCCACCACTCTTTGCGCATACGCTCATGCATACGCTCAGCAAATGCTTCCGCAAAACGATCCGCCAATGCCTTTAATAAGATCGCATTGTAATCATCATGCAACGCTTCAAATTCTTTTACTTTCTCTTCAATCTCCAGTCCCGCCGTCACCGCAAATCCGCCAACGTAATCTTGTTTACCACTCTCCACTGGGGCCACAAAATCCGACAAACAATAATTAGGCTGCCCGGGTGCCTTGGCTACCTGCTGACGCAAATGGTGCAAACGAACTATTTCTGGATTCAGTGAATCTTCTTTAGAGGCGGAAGAGGCGAAAAGGCGGAAGGATGGAACGGCGGATGCTTCGACCTTTTCGCGCGCATCCTTGTTCGACAGCTCAGCAACTGGGATAGCTGGGGCATTAATGATGATATCATCCATATCACTATTCGCCTGAAACAATCCGACCACCGCATTGGCTACAATCCATTTACCCTCAATGATTTTATCGAGCATCTTCTGCGCATCATCAAAGAGCTTTTTTGCTTCATGACCTACAATCGGATCTTTGAGGATCTCCGGATATTTTCCCGCAAGCTGCCAGCTTGAAAAGAAGGGAGTCCAGTCAATATATTTGCGCAGCTCACCAAGGTCATAATCTTTAAGCGCCCACACGCCTGTTTTGTTCGGCACAGGAGGATTGTATGATGCCCAGGCAGGTTGATATCTGTTAGCCCGCGCTGCCTCAAGTGAGATATATCGTTTTGTGTTTTTACCTTCTCTCGCCACACGCATCTGCTCATAGTTGGCCTTGATGTCCTCCAGGTAAGCAGCACGTTTTACTTTATCATCCGACAGCAATTGAGAAGCAACGCCGACAGCCTTGGAGGCATCCAATACATGTACTACAGGTCCTTTGTGGTATTTTGGTTCTATCCGAAGCGCTGTATGCAATCGCGAGGTAGTAGCTCCACCAATCATCAGCGGCAGCACAAATCCCTCACGCTCCATTTCTGCAGCTACATGCACCATCTCATCCAGCGAGGGAGTGATCAGTCCACTGAGGCCGATGATATCTACTTTTTCTTCACGCGCGATACGTAGTATTTTTTCGGCAGGCACCATCACCCCGAGGTCTACAATATCATAGTTATTACAGGCAAGCACGACGCCCACAATATTCTTTCCAATATCATGCACATCCCCTTTCACGGTGGCCATCAGTATTTTTCCTTTCGCAGTTGCATCCCCTACCCGCTTGTCCGCTTCGAGGAAAGGAGTGAGATACGCCACAGCCGTTTTCATCACACGTGCACTCTTCACGACCTGCGGTAAAAACATCTTCCCCTGTCCGAATAATTCACCCACTACATTCATGCCATCCATCAAAGGTCCTTCGATGACTTCTAGCGGACGTTCGTATTGTAACCGGGCTTCTTCTGTATCTACTTCTATATATTCTGTAATTCCACGCACTAGGGAGTGTTTCAATCGCTCCTGCACATTCTCCTCACGCCAGGCTTGTTCACGCAGGATGACTTTGCCGGATGACTTGACATCTTCTGCATAGGCCGTCAATGCTTCAGTAGCATCCGGATGGCGGTTGAAGAGGACATCTTCCACTTTTTTCAATAGCTCCGGCTCTACTTCTTCATACACTTCGATCAACCCTGCATTGACGATCCCCATATCCATCCCTGCTTTGATAGCATGATACAGGAAAGAGGCATGCATCGCTTCCCGCACTGCATTATTGCCCCGATACGAAAACGAAATATTACTCACCCCGCCGCTGATCTTGGCTCCGGGACAGAGACTCTTGATCATCCGTGTTGCTTCGATAAAGTTGATCGCATATTCATTGTGCTCGACGATACCAGTACCTACTGCAAAGATGTTTGGATCAAAGATGATATCCTGTGGAGGGAAGCCAACTTTTTCCGTAAGGATCTTATAAGCACGAACACAAATCGAAACTTTACGCTCGATCGTATCCGCCTGTCCGTCTTCATCAAAAGCCATCACCACAACAGCAGCTCCATATTTTCTGACCAGACGGGCGTGATGAATAAAGGGAGCTTCTCCTTCTTTCATGGAGATACTATTGACGATACATTTGCCTTGCACACACTGCAGCCCCGCTTCGATGATATCCCATTTAGAAGAATCAATCATGAAAGGCAGCTTGGCGATATCCGGTTCAGAACCCATCAGATGGAGAAACTCCACCATCACCTGTTTAGAATCCAACAAACCTTCGTCCATGTTGATATCTAGAATTTGCGCACCGCTTTCAGCTTGTTGGAGAGCCACGCTCAGCGCTGCCTGGTATTTACTATCGCGTATGAGTTTGGCAAATTTTGTGGAACCAGTGACATTGGTACGTTCGCCGATATTGACAAAATTGCTTTCGGGCCGGATGGTTAGTGGCTCCATGCCACTGAGTTGTGTGTAGGGATTGGCCGGAGGTATGATTCGCGGAGGAAGATCCGCTACTGCATTGGCGATAGCACGAATATGGTCAGGTGTGGTGCCGCAGCAACCACCTGCGATATTGAAAAATCCACTTTGTCCAAATTCGAGCATCAGTCCTTTCATCACTTCAGCGGTTTGATCGTAACCACCTAGTTCATTTGGTAATCCTGCATTCGGAAATACGATCAACGGAACATTGGCAATCTGTGAAAGGCTCTCGATATAAGGCCTCATCTCTGCTGCGCCCAATGCACAATTGATACCCACACAAAACAAGGGAGCATGCGAAATAGAAATCCAGAAGGCTTCAATCGTTTGACCTGAAAGTGTTCGACCACTTGCATCTGTGATCGTACCTGACACACCGATGAGTACATCTGCATTCGTTTCTTCGATCAATGTAGTAATACCGAAGAGTGCAGCTTTGCAGTTGAGCGTATCAAAAACCGTCTCAATCAACAACAAATCCACTCCACCATCGATCAGTCCCCTGGCTTGTTCGGCATATGCATCTGCTAATTCTTTAAAGGTGGTCGCACGAAAACCTGGTCGGTTGACATCAGGGGACATAGAAGCGGTCCGGTTAGTCGGACCCATCGAACCTGCCACAAAGCGAGGTTTGGCTGGCTCAGCGGCTGTAAACTCGTCGGCTACTTTTCGAGCCAGACTTGCAGCGGCGAGGTTGATTTCATATACATAGGCTTGTGTACCATAATCTGCCTGGCTGATGGCATTGGCGTTGAAGGTGTTAGTCTCAACGATATCGGCACCGGCCAGAAAATAGTCTCGATGTACCTCCGCGACCACATCAGGCCTGGTGATATTGAGGAGGTCATGGTTGCCTTTGAGATCCGAGCGCCAGCTTGCAAAAGCCTCACCGCGATAATCAGCCTCAGAGAGCTTATAACGCTGTAACATGGTGCCCATGGCGCCATCCAGCACCAGTATTCGGTCTTTTACTGCTTGTTTCAGCAGACTTGTTCGTGTAGTCATGTATGTATCAAATCAAACATCAAATGGCCATAGCCGGTTTAGATCCAGGCACCAGAAAAAGTGACGTCATACGTGCATACAGGCATACAGTGGGTACTGTGAACATTGATTTGACCTGAAGGCCCGCATCTGCCGGGCACCGTGCCGTTCACCGGGGTCGGTTGCCGCCCTGCTCCTCGCGCAGGATCTCTTGATGCATGAATATGCTGCAAAACTAAGGTTTTGCCCGAATAAAACAAAGTTGGGCGATGGCTGTGCCTGCGCCCCCGTATGCAGGATCAAAAAGAACACGTTGCAGGTAATAATCAGTGTTGCCGTTTTCAACGGCAGGTAAATTTGTTTAACCACACCCCTCACTGTCTCACGCTCTCACAACCAGAGAAGATTTATCTTCGAAGCCAGTATGGCCTCCATCTCCATCCTTCCCATCTCCCTCACCGACCTGGATACGCTCGTCGGCCTCAGCCGAAAGGTCTTCTTTGATTCGTTCAACCACATGAACAAACCGGAAAACATGAAGGAATACATGGACCGTGCCTTCAATCCGGATCAGCTGCTATCGGAATTGAAAAATCCAATGAGTGAATTTTATTTTGTCACCTTAGATGACGTCATCGCTGGTTATCTCAAACTCAATAAGGATACAGCGCAAAGCGACATCCGGGATGAAACAAGTCTTGAAATCGAACGCATCTATGTGGATAAGGAATTTCAAGGTATGGGGCTCGGCACTATGCTCCTTGTAAAAGCAATGGAAAGAGCAAGCGAGCTAAATCTTCAATATATCTGGCTGGGTGTTTGGGAAAAGAATACCGATGCAAAACGATTTTACGAACGACACGCATTCATTGAATTCGGTAATCATGAATTCAGAATGGGCGATGACATACAGACGGACATTCTCATGAGGTCTGAGACTATGACACGGTATAATTCAATTGAATAATGCTTCACTTCAGATTGGAAGAAGGTAGCTCTCAGCGCGTGCTGGACCATCGCTTCGCGACGACATAACCCGCTTCGCGGGATGACCACACGCACCGAAATGCAATTAAGTCATGATGGTCCTGTGTTCACCCGAAAGGGTAGTCGTCGGGCCGAACAGGACCTATGGTCGCGAAGCTGTGGTCGAACACTCCTGGTGAGCCTATAAGACCCGCCATTCTCCTTCAGACAATCCGCTTCATCGCATCAAAGCACGCCGTCAAAGTCACAGGGGAAGTGCCAAGAAATTCACCATCGGCTTCGATGGGTATGGGCGTTCCGGTGTGTGTAATATCAATATGTTCAAAATGACGGGCTGTCGCTTCTTTGTGCTTTGCGATTTTTCCGTTATAGATCGTATTCAGTTGAAAAAGCAACCGGATTAATTTTTTTGGTTTCATGATCAGCAGTCCGGGTGAGTCTTCACGTGCATGCGGAAGCACATACATCCCTCCTCCACAATATTTTGCAAAACCTGCCTGGATGGTGAGGATATCTCCGGTATAGGTATCATGATCCACTTTTATCGTGCCACTCCATAGATGAGGTTTCATCAACGTCTTCAGCAAACCGTATGGATATAAGATCCAGGAGGGGATTTTAAAAGAAGCTCTTTTCAGATTAAACACTACAGCTGCGTCGAGTGCACCTCCTACCATATTGGCAGCATATCGTGTCTGTCCGTCAGGCCATGTTAGTTTGATCAGGTTAAATGGTGCTGTATACTCTTCACGGATATTCCTCGCCAGTTTTTCTTTCGTGGTCCCAAAAGTTCTGACCCAGTCATTACCGGTACCACAAGGCAATACCCCAATCGTAATTTCTGATGACCGATGACCGGAGAGCTGCATCAGCATGTTTACAGCATGATGTATGGTGCCGTCTCCCCCGACAAAAAGGTAATGGCGGCTTCCATTATCATAAAAGGCTGTGATCGCCTGTCGCGCCTCTTCTATGCTATCCGTATGATGTAATGCATAGGAAACATGCTCATGAGCCAGAAAAGTCTCCCACTTCCTCCAGCCGGAAGTACAGGTTTGTCTGTTGACAATGATGCACCAGGAAGTTTCAGTCTGCTGTATATTTCGAGGCGTCAAAGAGTAAGCAAGATTTAAAAACAATTATGATTAATGCACTACGAATTTTTTAAATTTCGAATACCACTCACCACTCACAACTTCGACGGAAGAATCAAATCAAGGGCTGTATACTTATGTCCGAAGCGCTTAGACAAATACTCATTGGTCAGATGGCCTTTGTACGTATAGACTCCATGCCTGAATCCTGCATGATCCTGCAGTAATGCCTCGATACCGCCATAGTTACCTGCTTTGATCAGGAGTGGCGTGATGATATTGCTCACAGCAGCAGACGCGGTGCGGCTGACTTTCGAAGCGATGTTGGGGACACAATAATGAATGACACCGTGTTTGATAAAGGTGGGATTGTCCATGGAGGTTACTTCGGACGTTTCAAAGATACCGCCCTGGTCGATACTCACATCGATGATGACACTCCCCTCTTTCATTTTCATGATCATTTCCTCAGGTACCAGGATGGTGGATCTTCCGGTTGGGGAATGAACGGCGCCAATGACGACATCAGCGCTGAGTAATTGATATTGTAATTGTACAGGATTGATGGTCGAGGTATACAGGCGCCTGCCGATAATCTGTTGGATGCGCATCAGTTTGTAGACGTTGTCATCAAATACTCTGACAGTGGCTCCGAGCGCAAGGGCTGTACGGATGGCAAATTCACCGACAACACCTGCACCGAGGATCACTACCTTGGCCGGAGGTACACCAGATACACCACCCAGCAATACTCCTCTGCCAAATTCAGATCTGCACAACAATTCTGCAGCAGTCTGAATGGCGGTAATACCTGCAATTTCACTCATCGTGCGAACGAGTGGATAGGAACCATCGGCAGCCTGTAGATATTCCATTGCCACGGCCATGACGCGGTGCCTCAGCAGACGGTCCACATAGGATTCAGAGAGGGTGGGCAACTGCAAGGGGGAGATCAGACATTGATCGGGATGCAGGAGTTCAATTTCATCTATGGTCGGAGGGGCCACTTTGAGCAGGATATCGCTTTTGAAAACTTCCTGTTTGCTCATGACGATCTCGGCGCCTGCTTCACTGTATTCATGATCATCATAATTGGATCGCAACCCGGCACCAGTCTGGATGACTACGCGGTGACCCTGCATGACCAATGGCTTGACCGAATGGGGTACGATGGCTACCCTGTTCTCGTTGGAAGAAATTTCCAGCGGGATACCGATTGTAAACTGGCTGGCTCCCTGGGTGACGGCTATTTTTTCCGGAAGGGCCTCCAGGCTAAAACCATATTTATGCGTCCACTGCGTCATGGGTCGTGATATTGAATATGCGGGTAAGTTCCGGTGTGACCCGGATGTCTATGGATACATGTCTCATCGTAAACTGGTCCCGGGCGAGGTCGGGCCATTCGATGAGGCAGATGTTTCCTGATTCAAGATACTCCTCAAATCCAATCTGGACAAGATCATTTGATTTCTCGAGGCGGTAGAGGTCCATGTGGTAGATCGTTCCGTGACCAGGGGAGGTGTATTCATTGACCAGGCTGAAGGTAGGGCTGCTGACCGGTTCGGTGATCCCGATCTGCCGACAAAGCATCTGCGTTAAGGTGGTTTTACCGGCCCCGAGCTCCCCTTCGAGTAGAATCACCCGATATCCTTTATGCAAAAGCGATAGGAGGGTGTCTGCTACTGCTTGCAGGCCATCCTTGTTTTCGACGGTGATTTCCATGGTGCAAAATAAGGAAAGATGTGTCTTTGGGGGAGACGTGAGGCGTCAGGCGTGAGTATCTCGTACTGAAAAAATGTTGACAGTTGACAGTTGACTGTGGTCTGTTGACTGAGATGGATGGAAATTGGCGTGAATTGGCGGAAATATCAGTGTTAATGCCTATGGTAATTTTAAATGTGATTCAACTTTCCCTACCTTTGGAAGAAAGATAAACCTATGGGAGCAATTGTTATAAAAGCGGATAGTCGAAGCAGTAAGATTCTCAAAGAATTAGCTGAACAACTGGGAGCAAGTGTAACCAATATTAAAGAGGAGCAATACGAAGATATTTTGCTGGGAGAGATAATCAATGAAGAAAAGACAGGAAAACTGGTTTCCAGGGAGGTCGTTTTCAAGAAGCTTCACTCCAAATGAACGTTGAGTTTGATAAGTCATTTCACAAATGGTTATCCCGGATAAATGAATCCAATACACTTAAAAAAATTGAACTAGCAATATTAAAAGCAGAGGGAGCTAAGGTCATTAATGACATTCCGAACACGAAAAAGCTTAGTGGTCACAAAAATTATTATCGGATAAAAATTGGTGACTATCGTATCGGCTTTGAAAGAATCAATAAAACAACAATACGCTTAATTATAGTTGCTAATAGAAAGGAAATCTATCAAAGATTCCCTTAAGATATCCACTGGCACTAACATCGGATGCTCATAAGCAGGGCTAGGAGAATTGAAATGCCTCCTTCGCTAGCTTTCTCTCAATCCTCAACACAAGCTAGGATCTCTTGCGCTATAGCTTTAGCGGCGGAGCGCAGCCAAGGGAAAAAATGTAAATTTAGACAAAGGTGCCGCGGAAAAAGTCTTAACATAGTCGACCTGAAATGATGAGTGGCTCAAAAGCCAGATTGATAACAATGAGTACACAAGCAAGAGTGAACTTATCAACGACTTAATCCGGCAGGCAAGAGGTCAACAAAATCAAATTGATTGGATTCGCTTTAAGTTAGAATCTGCTGAAAAAAGTGGTTTTACAGAAGACTGAAAGAATGAAATTCTAAAGATTTCAAAGGACTCATTGAATGGTTGAATACAGGTTAAGTAACACAGTCAAAGAAGACCTCATTCGAATTTACCACGTTGGAACCCATACATTCGGACAGCGACAGGCGGATAAGTACGTTAACACTTTTTTCGATTATTTTGAAATTATCGCTAAGCGTCTTTTTGCTTTTGAATCTGTGGATTATATAAAACCAGGTTACAGAAGGTGTGTTTGTGCTGTTGATAGTATTTTCTAAAGGACAGAAAATGACATTGTGGAGATTATGTCGATCGTCGGTAGGCAAGATATAAATCTAATTTTCAAGTAAGGAAACGACTGGTAACAAAGCACACCTATCGTCATGGGTTGGTTCTCTGGAACCTATATACTAAAGCGTCATGTGCAGGACCTCAACAGGCCATTGAATACCTGGGACGGTATACCCATAAGTAATTATAGAATCCTTAAGAACGATACACTAAATGGTACGGTAACATTCAAGTATAAAGATTATGCTGACGGGAATGCTGTCAAACTATTGACAGGTACCGGCAAAGAAATTGTGCGGGAGTTGAATCCCATCATTCAGGGAATCATCAAGTATTTCAAATTCAACAAGATTACTCTTTGAGGATTTAAAAAAACAAAAAGATTTTGAATATTTTGAAATCATAAAAAACGGCAATCCGTTAAAGGAAAGTTATGGAAGCAAAGGTTTTAAATTGAAAAAAACTTTTAAGAATTTCGCATCTTCTGACTCAAGCTATTTCTCGATAAAGATTCCAATCGTAGGGATTTCTTTTGCACAAGCAAATAAATTCTGTGAATGGAGAGAATCAGTTGTTAATAAATCCAAAACAGTTAAAATCAAAGTGTGTCTTCCCACTATTGACATCTACGAAATGGTGATTGAAAACAAGGATAGCATAACTCAAAATAAATGTTATTTGCAAAATTCATTAAACTGCAATGGCCTACAAGTAACAAAAGCAAAAGAACATAAATATTTAGACAAATCCTTGTTACGTGCCGATTCCTATTATCCTAGCGATTTAGGCTTATACTGCTTACAGGGAAATGCTTCTGAAATGACCGATATGAAAGGCATAGCCATGGGTGGTTCTTTTAAAGATTACGCAAGGGAATCATTTAAAGACAAAAAACAGATGTATACAAAGCCAGAAGATTGGTTAGGATTTAGATGTCTCATTACTTTAAAATAAAGGCGCACAACAATGCATTTGCGGCAAATGTGGCTTGACCTCTAAATTTTTACTCTTGGTTCTTCAATTAACTTTTGTCTTTGGGCTTGACCGTCTCCCATTCCGCTTGCAGTTTGCTTCGTAAATTTACTGCAAGCTTACTGGAAAAGCATCAAGGATATTTGATAAAAATAGCAATAGATCACATTCACCTGAACTTGCCGAACGTGCAATCGAATCACAATTTTAAATGATTGACATGCAGATAAACCAACTCTTTCAGGTATTTAGACATATTACTCCCGACATTTCGGAAGAGGAGTTAGGTGATTTGTTACCCATGCTGACAGAAAGCAAACTAAACCGGAGTGACCATCTGGTAACGGCAGGCACTAATTTCAGAAAGATTAATTTTATCGTTAAAGGGTCGGGACGGATGTATCATGTAGACAACAACGGAAACGAAACCAATATTCTATTGGTAATTGAAAATGATTTTTTGCATGATTACGAAAGTTTGTTACTGGACCATCCGACAAAGTTTTTTATTCAGGCGACAGGGGATTGCGAGTTTATCCACATTGACTATAGGCGATTTGAGCAACTTCTCAATTCTACTAAAAGCTGGGAACATTGCGGACGAATGATCAACCAATTCATTCTCATCGAAACTTTCAGACAGGTGCAGGCGTTCAGGTTTGGTTCAGCCGAGCAGCTTTATCTGAAAATTCTTGCAGCTGAACCTTATCTGATTGATAGGTTTTCACAGGAAAACCTTGCCTCCTATATCGGAGTAAAACGTGAATCGTTAAGCCGGATTAAGAATCGTGTTGCAAAGCGCAAAAGATTTTAACCAACGTCACATATTTCTTCCGTTTGGCATTTGCATTTTTGTATTTTTAAATATCACATGCAAATGAAAGATAAAATCAGGGATACAGCTTTGTGGATAGGAATGCTTTTCATGGCCACTTTAATAGGAGCCACCATTTATCAATCGATAGTAATTGTTCCTTCGTTCAGCCGGGATATACCCAACGGGATGATTGAATTCGCCAGAGGACCTTTTCAAACAAAAGCATTTTGGACTTCTCCCATCATGCCAATTGGCTTTCTCATTTCTATTCTTGCCCTTATCCTAAACTGGAAAACACCAAGAAAAAAATGGCTGCTTTTATCTCTTTCCCTGGCAGCTTTGGGTGAAGTATTGACAGTCATTGTTGTATTTCTCCAGTTAAAAATCATGGGGCTTTTGGACGGCAATCCATCTTCTGACACCGTGCTGCTGATAAGCACCATACGACAGTGGATTGGTATTGACTACCTTAGATTTTTTATACTTGGTGTTCCCTCCTTTTTTCTTTACCTTAAAGCCATGACTGTAAGAATTACTGAATAAAATCATATCAATAAATGAGAAAACAAATCACAACATTATTGTTATTTATTGCTGTTATTCTTTGGGGCACATGGTTTGGCGGGCAATTATTTAATGAGGCACTCGTCATACCGAAATGGCTCTCTTCACCTCCGCAATCCATGTTGGCATACGATGCCATACCAGTTAAAGGAGGTTTTTTCTTTTTTATGATAAATCCCTTTTTTACCCTTTTTTCTTTGCTGGCAACTATATTTGGATGGAATGTGGCGGGTAAATCACGAACCTGGATGTTATTAGCAACTTTGATTGGTTTTATAGTTTCATTGGTTTTGATTTTTTATTTAGCTCCCCTCATACATGTCACAAATGAATATGCCATTCAGGGTAGTATTCCT
>JAWXAW010000074.1:0-15817 GCA_034439675.1 Saprospiraceae bacterium
CACCATTCATGTATTCGTCCAGTTTTTGCTTCATGCGGTTGCGTACATAAGCAAACCGCTCCTTGTCATGTGTTTCGATCTGGTTGCACATATCATGGATGGCTGTTGCGGACTGATGCAGGTCATTGTAGAGACTACGGCCTTCGTGTTCTCTGAAGACGATCAGTTGGTCAATTGATTTGTTGACTGCCTCCAGTATTGCATTCCAGAGGGCGTCGTCCATGGAGGAGGTGGCCCCGGATTTGAGGATATTGGGGAGCTTGAGGACTTCATGGAGGATTTGGTCAGGATTGACACCTAGTTCGATCGCAATCGAGCTGAGCTGCTTGAAGTGCTTTTTGATGAGGGCCTTGTCATAATCTATATCATCTATACCCAGGTCGCCTTCGAAGGAGATAATCATTTCAATCTTACCGCGTTGGGTACGTTGGAGGACCAGGTTGCGCAGATCGATTTCCTTTTCCCCCAGGCTGACGGGCAGTTTGATCCGCAGATCGGTGATTTTGGAGTTGAGCGACCGGATCTCGGACAAGACGGTCATATCATTGTATGCGGCGCTTCCGCGTCCATACCCGGTCATGGATTGAATCATGGGGCAAAGATAATTTTTTAAAGGCGTTGCCTTTAAAATAGGCAGGAGGCTGCTATTGGTAGGGGTTCAAAATTTTAAACCCCTACCAATAGGGGCCTCTTTCCTTCATCATCTTTTAGTCTTTTCCCCCTTTTCATATTGGGATACAACACGTTATAAATACATGAGCAAAATAAAAATGTGTAACCCTATGATACATTATCGAAAGTATTTTTAGAACTTTGACCTCCCGAATTGCCGGAACATAGGCATAACTTACTATAAATCAGAGTAATGAGAAAAGCAGATTTAGTCAACATCATTGCCGAGAAAACAGGTGTACCCAAAGTGGACGTCCTGGTCACCATGGAGACGTTTTTTTCAGAGATAAAAGCATCTCTGTCAAAAAATGAAAATGTATATATCCGCGGTTTTGGCTCTTTTATCACTAAAAGAAGGGCTAAAAAAGTCGGCAGACACATTAAAAACAACGTATCTATTGAGATTCCGGCTCATTATATTCCTTCTTTCAAACCCGCCAAGGTATTCGTGGATGAGGTGAAAGACGGCGTACCACCTGGGATATAGTCATTCGAGTGAAGAAAAAAGAGCAAGTCTTATATGTGCTCGGCGCTATTGTTTTACTCGCCGTACTCTATTTTGGCTTTGATATAAACCCTTCAACTCATAAGGCACTTGAAAAGTCAAGAGCTTTAAATACAATGGAATACGATATTACCTCCTACCAGGCCGAAGCTAAAAAAAGCCTAAAAGAAGAGGATATCAAATACCTCGAAACACTTGAAGCACAAGTTCAGCATGCCGGCCAGGATTCTAGCCGGCTCAATATCCTGAAACAAATCTCAGGGTACTGGTATAGGCTCGGAAACCCGCTCATGGCTGGTCTTTATGCCAAAGAAGTGGCAGAAAAGGAGAATTCCGGAGTGAGCTGGTCCATTGTGGGTACCACTTTTGCATCCGGACTGCAACAAGATCTCGAAGAAAAGCAAAAGCTTTATCTGAAAGATCAGGCGCTGGCAGCATTTGAAAATGCCATCTCTTTGGAACCTGCTGTGGTAGATCATAGGATTAATCAGGCCTTGTGCTACATTGAAATGCCCGAAGAAGGTCAGCCTATGAAAGGAATTCAGATGCTGGCAGGGTTAGCTACAAGCTATCCGGAATCGCCCGCTCCTCCTTACCAACTGGCAAGGTTAGCTGTGAAGACTGGACAATACGAACGTGCACTGACACGGATAGAACAGGCCCTGAAACTTGATCCTGAAGATTCAAGAATCGCCTGTCTGGCCATTGACATTTATACGGTGCTCAACAAACCTGAAGCAGCTGAAAAGCTGACGGACAAGTGCACCGGACAGAACTAGACCTATATTTTATAAAAACATAATTTTTTACGTATGCCTTGCGGTAAGAAAAGAAAAAGACATAAAATCGCTACACACAAGCGAAAAAAGCGTCTGAGAAAAAACAGACACAAGAAGAAGAATAGATAAGCATTCATTTAACCGGCATCAACGCAGTCCGATGTCCAAGATATATGCCCTCCTGATGCAGGGGGGCCGCCGGTTGAGCAGAACCATTGAATGCCCTCCTACGTTCTTTTGGTGCTGAAGGATGAGTAATTATCCATGCTTCCGGTGTATCATCGCTGCATTATTAACGATATACCCTATTGCCGTCAATCAATGCCTGATCCTCCCTGTACGTGTGCAGGAACGGTGTAAGAAAATTGTTTTGATCATTGCCTTTGAGGGCTTCGACTGCTGATGTGCCATTGAGCATATAGGTAGTTTATGGACAAAGAATTAATCGTCCAGGGGACCCCGACCAGGGTGGAAATCGCACTGGTGGAGGATCAGAAACTGGTAGAACTGCATCAACAGAAAACCAAAACCAATTTTTCAGTTGGTGATATCTTCCTGGGGAAGATCAAAAAGATCATGCCCAGTCTCAACGCCGTCTTCGTTGATATCGGGCACCGAAAGGATGCCTTCCTCCATTATACAGACATGGGTCCGAAACTGAGGACCGTCATGAAATATACCGAGGACAGTATCCAGGGTAAACAACAGACAGCCCTTCTCGACAGCTTTGAGTTCGAACCCGAGATCATCAAGACAGGCAAAGTAGATTCGGTCCTTAAGAAGAATGAGAACATCCTGATCCAGATCCTTAAAGAACCCATCTCCACCAAAGGTCCGAGGCTCAGCTGTGAAATCACGATTCCAGGCCGATTTATTGTACTCACCCCATTCAGCAATACCATTGCTGTATCCAAAAAGGTCAGTAGCCAGGAAGAACGTAAACGACTTCAACTCCTGGTGGAATCGATTCGACCTAAAAACTTCGGCATCATCGTACGTACCGCTGCAGAAGGAAAAAAGGTTGCCGATCTACATGAAGAGCTCAAAGAGCTGCTCGACAAATGGAGTCAGATTCACAAACAACTCTACAAAAGACAAGAACCCGCCAAGTTGCTGAGCGAACTTGATAAGACCAGTTCGATCCTTCGTGACATGCTCAACGATGATTTCACCAACATCATCGTCAACGACAAAGAAATCTATGATAACATCCAGGACTATCTTGAAAATATAGCTCCTGCCAAAAAAGAGATCACGTCTCTTTACAAAGGCAAGAAGCCTGTCTTTGATGCTTATGGCGTCAGTCGCCAGATCAAATCTTCCTTTGGCAAAACAGCTACCCTGCCAAGTGGTGCTTATCTCGTCCTCGAATCGACAGAAGCCATGCACGTCATCGATGTCAATTCCGGCCCCAAGATGCAACGCAAAGACCAGGAAAGCACAGCCGTCGCCGTCAACCTGGAAGCAGCTGAAGAAATCGCCCGTCAACTCAGGCTACGCGACATCGGCGGCCTGATCGTCATCGACTTTATCGATATGCGAAGCCCCGAAAATAAAACGGAGCTGATGAAGCAGATGAAAGAGCTGATGAAACGTGATAGTGCCCAGCACACCATCCTGCCCTTGTCCAAGTTTGGTTTGATGCAGATCACCCGTCAACGTGTACGTCCCGAAGTCAAGATCGATACTACTGAAATGTGCTATACCTGCAATGGGACCGGAAAAGTCAATCCAACGGTACTCATCACCGACGATATCGTCCGCGATATTGAATATATCCAGCAAAGCAGACCAAAAACAAGCCTGCGCTTAGAAGTACACCCCTATGTCAATGCATTTTTAAAGCAAGGTTTCCCGAACTTCCAGCAAAAATGGTGGCTAAAGAATCAGCGATGGATTGGCATAACCCCCAATACCGATTTTAGTCTCCATGAGTACAAGTTCTATGATAAGAACAATGATGAGATAAGGCTTTATTAAGTGAAAAGCGCTGTGCTGAGCGTAACCAAAGCATGAAGAGCTTAATTCTAAAGAGAGTCGAAGTAGGATTTAGGGGCAAATGGAGGTATTCCCTGCCTTTGAAAACGGCTACCATGCCTCTTGCATAGAGTATCCCGGGGTTTCGGAAGAATGATGTTTCGTAGAAACGAGTGACTGGAGAACACAGGGATCGTCCCGGGTCCTTCGGGACGAGGGCAAATTCCGTACGCGAGCGGCTTTAAGCCATAAGCTATAAGCCATAAGCTATAAACCATAAGCTATAAGCCATAAGCCATAAGCTATAAACCATAAGCTATAAACCATAAGCTATAAGCCACAAGCTTCAAGTTAACACAAATGAAAAAAGACATTTCCACCTCTGAAGACATCAGGACCCTTATCGATGCCTTTTATGAAAAAGTAAAAGCAGATGAAGTCATCGGGTTTATCTTCAATGATATTGCGCATGTAGACTGGCCTAAGCATCTTCCCAAGATGTATGCCTTCTGGGAATTCCTGCTACTAGGCATGGATACCTATAAAGGTAATCCGATGGAGGTGCATCAAAAATTACATAAAATGGTGCCCCTGACGGAGGCACATTTTACACGCTGGTTACAACTCTTTCATGAGACGGTGGATGAAAACTTCCATGGCCTGGTCGCTGAAGACGCAAAGAACCGGTCCAGCCTTATTGTGATGACATGGAAGCCTAAGTTTGTTTAATTTTATAAACGCTCGTTCAGCACTGTTATCTGCGAGTTCATCCATTATTAATTTTCTTTTTACCTTAGGAAAGCAATATTACATCCGGAATTGCATTTCCTTTATATTCGCTTAATGCAAGAGGTGTGAAGATATTTTTTCCTGTACTCAATTGGGGCCTTGGACATGCCAGCAGGTCGTTGCCCCTGATCAAAAACTATCTTGACTGCGGTCATGAGGTCATTTGCGCCTCTGACGGTGAATCGCTCTCGATGCTGAGAAAAGACCTGCCGGATCTATTGGTCCTTGAGTTGCCGGGTTATGGTATCCTCTATGGCAGCCGGTTTATGCCCATCAATATGCTCAAGCATGGTCCGGGCATGGTGCGTTCACTTCGCACTGAGCATGAACTGACGCTCGCCATTGTAAAACGACATCATATTGATTGTATCATTTCGGACAACAGATATGGATGTTATCATGACGATATTCCATCCGCACTGATCACCCATCAACTTCAGGTTTTTACCGGACAAAAACTGCTCGATATATTTATCAGACGCCAGATCAGATCGTGGTATAAAAAATTTTCTGAAATCTGGATTCCGGATCAGGCACCACCGAACAATATCACCGGAGACCTGTCAGGTACCAATACGGATCCGATTCCTAAATATTATCTGGGCGCGATCTCAGAGTTGACATCATCACCGGCCAAAGGAAAATACAGTGCAGTGGTTGTCATCTCAGGCCCGGAACCCCAGCGCACCCATTTCGAACAAATGGTGATGAAACAACTGTCAGCTATAGAGGGCAAATACGCGATCGTCCGGGGTAAACCAGATATACATGAGCCTGTCAAGGAAGAGGGTAATCTGACCATCATTCCATATGCTACAAGGGCTGAACTCTCCTCACTCCTGAATGAAACAGAAATTGTGATTTCCAGAAGTGGATATACCACCCTGATGGATCTTTCCAAAACGGGACACAAGGCTATACTGTGCCCTACACCCGGACAATACGAACAGATCTATCTTGCCGACAGGCTCAATAATCTTGGTCAATGCGTGTATACCCGGCAAGAGAATCTGAATCTACAAAAGGCACTAGCTGATGTCAGGCATGTCAAACCCATTGGGTATGGCGCATATAATGTGATAGAGGATCACCTTAACCGGTTACTTCATCTGACAAAACAGAATCCGGAAATGCAAATGACAGAGGTGCCAATCCAATAATTTATTTTTTTTCCTGCTTCACCTGCGCAGTTACTGCATTGACCTGGTCCATCGCTCTTTTCAGTCCTATAGAAGCAAATGTCCGGATCGCTTCAGCGCCGGCTTTATATATCTCAGGCAGCAACATACTTTCTTCTTTATTCCATTTGCCTAAAACATAATTGACCTGACCTCCCGGTTGAAAATTCTTTCCTACCCCAATACGTAATCTTGCATACGCTGTAGTAACCAGCTGCGCCTGTATATCTTTCAATCCATTGTGGCCTCCATCTGTTCCCTTACCTCTCAACCGTATGGTCCCGAGATCAAGTTGAATCTCATCAACGATGACCAACAGGTTCTCCACAGCTATTTTTTCCTTTTGGAGCCAATAGTTGATCGCTTTGCCACTGAGGTTCATATACGTGTTAGGTTTGAGCAGGATGAGGATCCTGCCTTTGTGCTTCAATTCGCATATACTTCCCAGCGTGGCATTCTTCCACGTGCCTTCGAGTGATGATGCAAGTTCCTCCACCACTTTAAAACCGATATTATGCCGTGTATCAGCATACTCGTCTCCTATGTTTCCCAGTCCCGCAATCAGATATTTCATAACTCCCGCAAAAGTAGTTGATTTAAGACTTGAAGTGTAAGTCAAGGCCGTCAGACGCTGAGTATAACGCAAAAGGCGAAGAGCAAAGAGCAAAGGGCAAAGAGCAAAGGGCAAAGGGAGTAGGGCATTTAGCGCAGAGAGCATAATGTAAATAGCCTATATCATTTCGCTAAGCCCTATGCTCTATGCCCTTTGCTAACTATCTTTGGAGCATGAAATCAACCCCCATTTTCCCAAGGCCTGTTGAAGGCGAGTGCCCTGAATATTACTTTAGGTACATCAATCTGGTGCCAGAAGTTGACATCCTGACCTACCTCCACACTCAGCGCGATTGGTATGGCGACTGGATTGAAAGCCTCACCATAGAACAGGCAGCTTACCGGTATGAGCCAGGTAAATGGACCCTTGCTGAAATGATCGGACATGTGCTCGATACTGAGCGGGTATTTGCCTTCCGTATGATGGCTATCAGCAGGGGTGATAAAAACAAAATTCCAGGTTTTGATCAGGACCTCTATGTGACTAACTCCATTTATAAGGATATATTCCCTGGTGACCTTGCCAATGAATGGAGAGCTGTCCGATCAGCTACGCTCTATCTTTCAAGATCCATTGACGCGACGATGTCAGCTCAGACCGGCACCGCCAATAATTTACCGATCAAAGCGCTGGCGTTTCCCCATATGATGGCCGGGCACGTGATCCACCACTACAACATTGCTAAGGAGCGCTATCTGACATCGGAAGAATAGCATGTTTCACCGGGCAGACACTATTCGGTTTATTTCAAAGTTCACCTTCCCTAAATTGTTCAATCTCGGGTCAATCTGGTTATCCTACCAGTTGACTAAATTGACAGGCAAACCGATTCAGTGGGGTATCCCCATGACTATTTCTATTGAGCCAACGACGGCATGTAACCTCAGGTGTCCTGAATGTCCGAGTGGACTCAGATCCTTCACCCGTGATACCGGGAACATGAAAGAGGATTTTTTCCGGAAGGTAATTGATGAAATGTACCAAAAACTGATCTACCTCATCTTTTACTTTCAGGGCGAACCCTATATCAATCCCAAATTCCTGGAGATGGTGCGATACGCCCATCAAAAAGGTATCTATACCATCACCTCGACGAACGGCCATTTTCTACATCCTGCAAATGCCAGGAAAACGATTGAATCAGGGTTGGATCGGATTCTTATCTCCATCGATGGTTCCACGCAGGAGGTGTATGAGCAGTATCGAAAGGAAGGCCATCTGGCTACAGTCCTCGAAGGTGCACGTAATCTGGTTGCGGCGAAAAAGGAAGCTGGTTCATCAACACCCCATATCGTATTCCAGATGCTTGTCGTCAAACCCAACGAACATCAAATCGAAGAGGTGCGCACCCTGGCGAAAGAAATCGGTGTAGACGAAGTAAAATTGAAAACAGCCCAGGTCTATGATTTCAAGCATGGCAACGAACTCATACCTACGCAGTCAAAATACAGCAGGTATCACCAGGATGCAGCCGGTAAGTGGCATGTTAAAAACAAATTACTCAATCAATGCTGGAAACTGTGGCATGCCTGTGTCATCACATGGGATGGGATGGTTGTTCCCTGTTGTTTTGATAAAGATGCTAAGTACCAGCTGGGTGATTTGCGGGAGCAAACATTTACTTCCATCTGGAAAGGCTCATCGTATCAGCAATTCCGCTCAAGATTGTTAAAGGGGAGGGATCAGATTGATATCTGTACGAATTGTACCGAAGGATGTAAAGTGTGGGCATAAGCTGCCTGACTCACCCAAATAAGATTCCCTTCAAAATATCCCTGTCTATGCTTCTCGATGTGGCGATGCAGCCAATTGGTCTTTTTGAATACATCACAGAAAATAATTTGCTGTTAAATATTCCCAGGAAATAATTTATTGTATTTTAGTCTTATCATTTTTTTTCTTCCTGGTTGATTACGCTTAATTTTAAATAAACAGATTATATATAATTGCTGCTGCGTGAATAGTGTTTCAGGTTGCGATTGATTTATTTTTTCAAACATCCAGTCAGAACTAAAAAGGGGATGTCAGCATACACATCTTCCTTTCAGGATATTTTAAATAATGCCGAGGTGAGCAAGGGATGCTCATCAGGGATATACCTATTGTATTCGTAAACTTCATTTCTCACCATTCAAATTTTAAATCATGCCCTCCACCCCCATTCCATTTAATATTGCGCTGCATTGCCATCCTACGAACAAGCCGTATGGGCAAAGTTTCAAAAAATCACCCAATGAAAAAAACAATTCAAATCCAAACGATGAACATAGTATATGGTACGATGACTCCCCCAATACCACAGAAAGACTGCTACAGACCTGGGCAGAAATGGTGAAATTCCGGCAGGCAGATTTATGCTCCCTGGGTACGGATTTCGACGGTATCATCCATCCGGTCAATGGAGATCTGACTGCTGAAGGGTTAAATGCGCTGGTGGAATATGTAGAGCGGGATGCATATAACTACATGGATGGCCGGAGCAAGCAGGTCCTGAGCTGGCGAAACCAGATTTCCTCTGCAGAAATAGTACAAAGAATCTTTTCATCGAATGCAGAAGCATTTATAAACCAATCGTTTGTATGAAAATTCATGCATGGGCAACACTGATCTTAACATTGCTACTGGGCATAGTGGCTGGAATGTTTACGATATCAGGAATAAATGAAGCCATCACGCATCCGCAGTTTGGCGATATACAGCCGATAGAGAATGTCATTGCCGAAATCAAAAAGGACAATGATCCACCGTGGTATACGTTCGGCGTTTTATGGTATGTCAGTTTTTTTATAATTGATTTTATCTGGGCTGCTTGCTTATTGACATACCTCTACAGAAGAGTAAGGAACAATTCCAATTGGTTATCTGAAAATCCATTTAAGGTAAAGGGACTGCCAAGGTTACTTTTCATTTCAATTGTTTTTGCCTATGTATTTGATGTTTGGGAAAACATTACCTATCTCAGGTTTCTCCATGGTAGTTATAGTAAGCAATTCTCAACCATTATTGATCTGAAAATACTCGCGTATGCGCTTGTTTTTATCCTCGTGCTGATCTTCGTATATGAGCAATACGTTTTCCATAATCTCCATAAGGTTAAGAAGGCGCTGAAGGCATCCTTTCTATCGATTCTGGCAATCCTTTTGTTGATCATTCTCGCCGTTCTGATGGATCAGGGAAGCACCGTCATCATTCACCTGCTCGATAACCCTTGGAGTCTGGTAGGGTCTATCATTTTAATCAATCTACTTGCATTGGCAAGTGCACACTATCCGGACTACCTCGATAAATACTTCTCCTCAAACCAAAACAATCCTTCAGGTCCGGTCGTAAAATGGAAAATACATGGTCTGTTTGGGAAGAATCCGACATGGGGAATGGGATTGATCACCTATAGTATCCTCCCCCCGCAGGGCCCGCAGGGCATAAATACTGTCGCAGCACAGCGACAAACAGGAGCAGCGGAATCTGATTTTTTAGATCATTTCCGGAAAATCACCGGCCTCCTGGTGATGATGACCTGGATCTATGTATTGCTCTTCATCATGATGAAGTACGAGGTTATGGAGCTACCCCTTTTCGAAACATCTTTTGTACTGCTTGGTCTCTTTATTGTCTTTTATTTTATCTGTTATCGCGCAAGGAAATATTGGGGACGAAAGGTTGCCAATAATATGGGGAAAATTGAACAGAGAATGATTCCATCTGGAAAAATATCTCCAGAAGAATCTGGCATCATGAAAACAGATTCCAGGATTGGGTTTTACCTACATGCGACCTTGATTTCATTTATCCTCCTCATCCTGGCAATGGCCTTCACGTTTTGGGCTTCCTGTCAGGCTTATTGGGTTTATACCTGGAAAGCTTTAATAGTTACTTCTTTTATCAATACCATTTTCATTATTCTGTTCCAACACTTCAGGACCGTTTTTAGTATGGCTTCTCTTCCAGGATATGCGCGATGGGTACCCATATACTATCTGAACAACGATATAACGTATGTACGTTTCTTTGCCATCATGGGAATCCTCTCCCTGGTAACTTTTGTTAGCGGCACTTTTCAACCTTCCAACATCAATGCGCTTGTTTTTATTCTACTTTATATCTACCTCGTTTATGGCTTTATCGTGGTGCTTCTGAAGCACCATTTGTTGTATCGCGAGCCTGTTAGAAACCAGACAATAGTGTCTTCTTCTCCAATTGCAAAAATATTTTTTGAAAAATATGTGCCCATTCTTGGAGTCGTATTGATCCTCTGGATACTCTATACCGGAAAAGCCGGAAATGGATTGCATGTCCTGCACCCGCTAAAGGAGGATGAAGCAAATATAGTGACGATAGATTCTTTTGAGGAAAGGCTGCATGCGGTGATGGAAGCACGGCCAGACAGTTCTGTATATTTTATTGCATCCTATGGTGGTGGCTTACGGGCAACTACCTGGACGATGTTACTACTCGATACCCTTCAGGAATCTAATCCAGATTTTTTTGAAGAGACGGTAGCCATGTCCGGTGTATCAGGTGGATTTCTTGGCCTATCCATGTACGCTTCCATTTTGGCCGAACACCATACTCCGGAGGATCGAAAAAACATCATCGATAGAATAGGTAAACACAATATCCTCTCTATCGATATTGCCTATCTGCTGGGCTTTGATTTTATACGTGAATTGATACCCTACGTAGATTCGTTTTATTTTAAGGATAGGGCTGGTCGATCCATGCAGGAATATGCGACTTTGATTCAAGGTGATCCCGATAAAAGAAAAAAATTCCTGAATACAGGGTATCGTGAATACTGGAGTTCCCTATATAATAATCCGGAAAAAAAATTCCTTCCCGTACTCATTGGTAACTCAACTGCCACGCACAGCCGCTATGGATTGGCCTATTCACTCCTAAGTGATTCAACTTCTAAAACATCAAGATTTAATACCATCTTTCCAGGCGGTGTTGATATGCTGGATTTAGGCTTAAACACTTCTATCTCTTATCTGGATGCAACCTCTACTACCGAACGATTTCCAATCTTCAGTCCAACGGCTCAAATCAATAGTAAAGGCCATTTTCTGGATGGAGGATACTTTGAGAATTCAGGACTACTAAGTCTGATCAACTTCTACGAACATTTGAAAGACTCTACCTCACTGGATATCAGAGACAAAACTTCAAAGGTCATCGTCATCATTAATTCAAAAGAAGCCTATATACGCAAGGTTCTGGGAGTCAACGTAATCGTAAAAAATGAACTGGCCACGGGTGAAATGGGCGCCATACTCCGCACGGTAGCGTCTACTGATATTCTACCTCTTGCCCTTGAAGCTAAGTATAAGCAGCAATTCGGGGAGAACTTCATTCCTGTATATCTACCTTATCCTATCACGTTTGATGAGGTAGTGGCACTCATTCGCGGTACGCCTGCCTTTCCACTGAGAATTCAGGAAAGAATTGATTCGTCCAATCAAATAATAGAAAAACTGTTAGAACCGTACAAAGCAAAAAATAAATTTCCAGTACCTCCAGCACTGGCCAGGGTATTAAGTGAACCAGCCTATATGTACATGAAGGCGATGCTCAACCATCAAGAAGTAATAGATGCTATCGAAAAGATAAACTAACCCCTCAGGGGTTATGTAGGAGAACGATCCATTCACCCAATTAGGTGAATGGATCATGATTGGCAACGTTTATCTTTGAGCCTTACTTAGTATATTGTTCATATGCATCTGTCCAGAATCACTTCACTTTTATTAGTCGTTCTCGTCGTATTGAATCCAGCTTGCAAGGATAATGACCCGGCCAATCCTGATACTTTTGCCAAAGGCCAAAACCGGTTTACGCTAACTGTTGAATCCACCGAACGAGAATACTACGTGCATGTGCCTGAATCGTACACAGGTGATACCGCTACAGCCGTTGTGTTTATGTTACACGGCACCTCAGGTAATGGTCTGGATATGTGGATCAGGAGCGGATGGAAAGAAGTCGGGGAAGCAGAGAACATACTAACCGTTTACCCTTCTTCGCTTCGCTATTGTATCATTGATCCGGTGGATGGCCAGAAGAATACAACTAAATGGAATTCACAACCGGTGGAATGGCAATTTTGTCAAAGTGAGACACCGCGGGATGATGTGCGGTTTTTATCAGAAGTGATTGCAGATCTTAAAGACCGCTTCCATGTGGATGCCAAACGCATCTACCTGGTGGGCTTTTCCAATGGAGGGCAAATGGCCGCCAAATGTTCCATTGAAATGAGTGATCAATTGGCTGCTATTGTTGAAAATGCTGGCTCGTTTTATAGGGATACTACATTTGTACCTAAGCGAAAATTGCCCACCACCTTTCAACTAGGCAATGAAGATTATGGGCCAGGCAATACAGGCCCTGCTGTTTCATTATCCCTGATCGATACCGTACTTCATAATCCAGATTATAAGCCTGCGCGGGTGGCAAGTACCCATATCAAGAGTTTTGGACTGTCCCCCGATTACATAGTTACAGGTGACACCAATACAGCCATCATCGCTACCTATCCTTCACTGACGCAAGGCTCCGTAAATGATTATCGCTTTGTTTTTGTGAAAGGCCTTGCGCATTCATATCCCAATGGTACTAACCACTGGATGGTGGCAGCACCGTTGCATTGGAACTGGTTGAAACAATTTAGCCTACCGTAACGAATCATTAAATATATATCTTCCCATATTCCGTTCGGATGCCAAATCTCTTTTAGGCGAAGGCAACTTCTAGAATGTCTAGCCCCTAAATCCCCTAAAGGGGACTTGATCATCATCTCCTAATTGATTTTAGGAACTCAAACACCTTTTTCGAATACCAAAGTTCTTTTTGGCGAAGGCAACTTCTACCTGGTAAGGCTATACAACACATCTAACCACCTATACCTCGCTTTGAAGATCTTCATCAACGGCTCAGGCCTTGCACCAAACTGTCTCCTTATCTCCGTGATGGATTCGAGCATACTGCCACAAAAATCAAAACCCTTAACCTGCTTCTCTTCAAAGGCAATGCGAAGTGCCTCACGGCATAATAAAATGCTGGCTCCGGTATTGCGACCACTTGCATCATCACCTGCTAAAAGATAGTACGCCCGATCGAGGTCCCACAATAGAAAAGCAACGGCCACCAGCTTGCCTTGCAAATCATAGGCACCTAGCTTGATACCGGTTCCGCGTGATAACACAGCTGCATCAATACTTGAAAAAAGCCCGAAAGAATAAGGCATATCCATCTTCTGACGTCGATAGGTGTTACTGCACATTTCAAAAAACGCCTGTCCATCCACCTCCCGTTTCACGGTCAGCCCTGCAGAGGCTTCTTTAATGTTTCGTTTGAGATTACGATTGATATGCTGATCCAGCGCTTCCTCCTCCATCCGGTCGATCACGAAGGTATATCTCATCTCCTGCCTGAATCCCTTCCAATGAAATGGCAACCAATTATTGAAACTCCGCTCTTCAAACACCATCGAAAAATATCCATAGGCCGGCAGATCGTCGATTAGCAACCAGATGATCTGTTTCTCTCGCGTCAGCCATTTATGATCAGAGATATCCGGTGGCTTGTCCATCCATATCCGCAGATGATGCGTAAGTGCCGGCATGCCAACGGAACTGATGCCCCATTTCCTACCTGGAGCATATGGCATGGCGCCCACTACCTGGTCGTTACGAACCGCCAGTGCCACATCCCATTCACCTGTCGCATCCAACCACCAGGGCTGCATAAACAATCCCGGGATGTTTCCCTTATCACATAAGGTGATATATTGCTGCTTTCGCTCCTTCCGACTCATCCTGTCAGCATATTACGAAACTTTCTGAGCACGTAAAACCACATCGGATAATAATGGTAAAGCATTTCCTCCTTTCCATGAGTCCCTGCTTTCCACTGATAGATACCGCTCATCCATTTATGGGTGGAATTGGCTGAATAACCCATAAGATCCATAATTTCTATGCCCAGGTTTCTAAGGTACAATCCATCCTGCCACAATAAAAAATAATGGGCCCGCCCAGTCAGCGATTTATCATCATTGTCATTGTGGTGATTGCTGGCATTCACATACAGCATTGCACGTTTCTCTTCAGTATCGATAAGCCAGATGTGGCTGCACAGCATGAAGCCCTCATAATAAATAGCAGAAGATTGGATCTGCGGTAAGTGCTCAAAATCTTCAGGAACATATCCCCTCAGTCCTTTCAGGGCTGCTGTGGAAGAGAATAATCTGAGAATATCCGGTATAAGGTAGTGACCACGGTCTACCGTCAGACCTTCCCGTTCAGCTCGGTTTATTTTAGTGCGTGTAGATGCCGACCATTGACTGACAAATGCACTATCACGAAGATCCACTATCATGGTTGGAAATGGAACACGAACCATCAGGGCTATTTGCTTTTTGAACATCGAAAATAGATGCGTAGTGCCAAGCGACTGACCCGGCTCCCGATTGAAATACGTATACGTCATCCATCTTTTCTGCTCAACGATCATGCACGCAGGCGTTATACAAGTTTATCCATTTCAACAACAGGTCTGATCTGCGGAACCGACCGGAAACAGAAGCAGTGATCTCTGCTGGTTCAAAAGTATCATATTGGCGAAACATTTGAACCATGGCCTTCGACAGCGCGATGGCGGATCCTTGTCCACATAGTATACCTTGCTTTTCTGATGCAAGGATAAAAGTTGAACCTGCCGTGCGGGTGGCGACGACAGGGACTCCGCAAGCGTTTGCTTCGAGCATGGTTTTTCCAAACGTTTCAAATCGGCTCGCGGAAATCAATACATGACTTTGATTGATGAGCAAAGCGACCTCTTTTGGAGTGAGCAATCCGGCGAAATCAATCTTATCTTCTATACCCAATTGTTTCGCCATTCGCTCAAGCACATGCTGATACGGTATCTGATCTGCGAGAACAAGCCGAAATTTTACATTTGGCAAGGCCTCCACTACTGCACAAAACGCTTCCAGCACTAGATCAAGACCTTTGGTATAAATCGGCTCCCCAACTGTCACCCATTGAAAGTGATTTGTCTGCTTTCTATGAGGCTCCGGAAAAAAAATATCCGGATTAAACTCATTTGGTAAAACGGATATTGCAGCATCAGTATAGGCAGTCAGGGCATCTTTCAAACCTGGACTCACTGCGGTGACAAACTTTGCATTGTTGAATGCCAAACGGATAAAAGGAAGGTTACGTGCAGGAATGGCCTCATGCAAAAAACCGGAATAATGCTCTGTAATGATATAGGGTATTCCTGTTTGATGAAAAATAAATTCTGC
>JAWXAW010000075.1:0-14038 GCA_034439675.1 Saprospiraceae bacterium
ACTTTCTGCAAAATTTCCTTGACGGGTTGGCGGCGAGAAATGCCATAGTCAGGGGCGGATGCAATACGCCCCTGACGAAGGAAAACTTGCCGCTGGATGGCGTTCTCGCCGCCAGCATTTAGTATTTTTACTCCATGACCCTATATCAAATCGGCGCTTTTACGGATACATTATTCGGTGGCAACCCGGCGGCCGTCGTACCTCTTGAGTACTGGCCATCGGATGCTTTCATGCAGTCCATCGCTGCAGAAAATAATCTTGCCGAAACGGCTTTTGTAGTCCCTGAAGATGATGGCTTCCGGATCAGATGGTTTACGCCCGGAGTGGAGGTTGATCTATGCGGTCATGCGACCCTCGCTACTGCTTATGTGATGTTTACGCATTTAGGCTATAAGTATGATATCATCAGGTTTCAATCGAGAAGCGGAATTCTTACGGTCAGTAAAAATGGAGATTGGCTCACACTTGATTTTCCGGTCGACCATCATCATCCGATAGACATATCGGAAGCCTTGAAACACTGTACCAATGCCACGATCAAAGAAGCATACCGGGGTGCGCGGGATTTTATGATTGTTCTTGAAGATCAGCAGACAGTGATCAGCAGTGCATTTGATCAATCAGCTATTCTTCAGCTTGGTCATTGCGGATTAATCGTCACCGCACCAGGTGAAGATGTTGATTTTGTTTCACGCTTTTTTGCTCCTGCCTATGCTATCCCTGAGGATCCGGTGACAGGTTCATCACATTGTACTCTTACGCCATACTGGGCTCATCAGCTTGGGAAATCAGACCTTACGGCCCGGCAAGTGTCTGCCAGGGGAGGATTTCTTAAATGCGCGCTGCGCGGAGAACGGGTGCTCATCAGTGGAAAAGCGGTTTTGTATCTGAAGGGAGATATAAAAGTGTAAGACAGTAAGACAGTAAGAGGGTAAGAGAGTGAGAGAGTGAGAGCGTGAGAAGGTGATGCCACCTAATCAGCCGAAGCCTAGGCGAATGCGGTTTACTCTTTGCCCCATGCTCTATGCTGCTTTATGCTCTATGCCTATTGCACAAACCTCACCGAATTCTTATTCCCGTGCCCGTCATCTTCCACAATTGAATTGGCAGGATCTGTAATCCATTTCCCATCGATGATAAACTTATAGGTAAACTTGTCCATCACCTTACGATTTACCTGCCGGTCTATCAGGTTGAGTTCTGCTCCTGAATCCAGTATCATCTTTAACCGCACGGCATTGACTTTAGTATCTACGATGATGAGGTGATGCCGGAGTTCAAAATCCATACTATCATAAGGCACTTCAAATGGCGCCAGCGTATCGATTCGGATTCCTTTCCTGTTGACTCTGGTCAGTACGATAACCTTGCTCTGGAAATCAATAAAAACCTCAAAGTCCTTATACACATCATGACCGAGGATGCCAATCAACCTGACATTTTTCTTGAGCTCGATGTGGTGGAGATCGACTAGGTGAGCCTGTATTTCCTTTAACACCAGCTGATCAATCTGCAGACTGTCTACACGCTTTTCAATTACCGCATTTACCAGACCTGTGTTTCCGATGGCAGCTATAGCGCGTCCATTGTCCCCTGCTTCAAAATATTCTTTATTCAGCACCAGCTTTTCAGACCCGGTGTCAAGCATGAAAAAGCCAATGACGGTGTCCACCTTTGCTTCTACCATGATCAGCTGTCCGACTAAAGTGAATGGGATATAGATGGTATTGACATCGGCAATGGCTGCTTGGGGAAAAGACAAATTGCATAAAATACCATCAGAGGAATTAAAGTCACCCTTGCCAACAGCAAATCCATTGAAAAAAGATAACAGGCAAAAACAGCAGATCATTGCCCTGAGGGACAACGAAGAAGTAAATCCTGCTGCTCCGGATAACGTCATGCTGTGGTTTAACGTCAGATTTAGCTAAAAATACTATTAACGTATCAAAATATGGATGCAGTATATAGTTGAAATACATATCAACCGACAAGCGCCAGCGTAAAGTAGATGAAGTGTACTACAAAAATGAATCCTGAACTTCTTCGGTTCGTTACCGAATACTCATTCGCAGCAACCAGCCAATATTTTAAGGAGATGCATTCAGGCTGTACATACCACCTTTGTCTGGCACCTGAAGGTTTAAGCTTTCATCTGCATCAGTAAGAAAAAACGAATTCATGTACCGATTCATTAAAATTTTATGAAAGCTATTTACCTGTTCATTCTGCATATCACCTTATTTACACCTGCGTTTGTTATGGCTCAAGCAGGCAACCCGGATCCAGATTTTAGTTCTAATGGCTTGGTGACTACCTCTTTCTACTCTGCCAAACATACTGCCGCTAATAGCGTTTTGATACAGAAGGATGACAAAATTCTTGTCTCCGGTTATAGTGGTGTACCCGGCAATCTGGATAGGGCTGTTCTTGTCCGGTACCACCCTGATGGTACTCTGGATAATACATTCAACGGCAATGGAAAAATTATGATTTCCTATCCTGGAAATCATAGTTATATGATTTCCTCCATTCAGTTACCTGATGAGCGAATTTTGAGTTTGGTCAGCTTAGACAATAATTCAAATGATTCTATTGCTTTATATTGCTTTCATCCCAACGGAAGCCTTGACCCTGCTTTTAACACAGATGGCATGGCAACGCTGAATCTTGGAACTGCATATCAAGAACCAACATCATTGGCTTTACAATATGATGGCAAAATTGTGATAGGGGGTTATGTGGGTCGTCAAGATGAAGATTTCGATAAATTCTTTGTTGTGCGTTTTATGCCAAACGGCACGCCTGATATAACCTTTGGAGATGATGGTGTTACCATCACCGAGGTTGGAGAGGGCTACACAAATATTGGGTCGATCCTCATTCAGCCCGATGGAAAAATCATCGCGGCCGGGAATGGAATATTTAATGATCTTGAAAAATTTGCTGTCGCACGATATGAAGTCAATGGTGCGCTTGACAACTCGTTTGGCGAAGAGGGTATCGCCATAGCTTCATTCAGCAATTCCAATGCCCGTGCGACAGGAGCCGTCCTTCAGCCAGATGGTAAAATTGTACTTGGCGGATATGCTACAGCTATTGGAGGAAATCATGATTTTGCTGTTGCCCGCTTCACCACGGAAGGAAGTTTGGATAACAGTTTTCATGGAGATGGGTTGACAACGATTGAAGTAACAACTTTCGCTGATTATGCGCGCGCCATTCTGCTGCAGCCGGATGGTAAAATCGTGCTGGGTGGACTCACGCACAGTAATATGGAAGGAGGTAGCAACATGTCTTTGGTGCGTCTCACAGTAAATGGAATCCCTGATTATACGTTTGACAATGATGGTATTGTCGAATTTGCAGCTGTAAGCGTAAATTCAGATGAAATCTATTCGATAGCCATGCAGGACGATGGCAAAATCGTAGCTGCAGGATATGCAAGGAATGGGGATTACAATGAAATTGCAGTAGCACGCTTCCTTTCCGGGCTGACCGTAAGTACGCATGAAGTAGCCATTCCTATAAAGGCAATATCTCTATATCCCAATCCGGCCAATGCGCAGATCACTATAGAATATGAGTTAAGCCTGAATACAACTGTTGCCTTCCATCTACTTGATCTCCAAGGCAGGATTGTTCAGACTCTCTTGACGTCTGTGCCAGAGGGGCCCGGCAAGCACATTGAAACATTGGAGATAAGCCGACCTCTCCCCGCGGGAAGTTACCTTATAAGCCTTTCAACCGAAGAGGGAATGAAAGCAGTCAGGGTGATTATTGATTAATTGAACTATATAATCCCGGCGAGTGTGATGTGTCAGATGACGCATCGCATTCGCCATTTTTAAATTAGCCGTTCTTCTACTATACCCGCTCTACAGAGATCATTATCTCTGTACCTTCCAACCACTCTACTGTCTGAGGATTGAAGTCCCCTTGGTTACTGAGCGGACTTGTGCTGAGCGGTGTCGAAATAGTCGAAGTATTAGGGGCAGAGGCAAATACTGTGATCTCATCAGCTAGTGTTTCCGCTTTTATATACTCACCGAAATTCCGGACAGCCTCTTCGATCCCCGGGAGAGCCTCTACCTTGATACTGATCCGATCCGTCACATTCAACCCACTGCTCTTCCTTAGATTCTGGATACGGTTGACCAATTCACGTGCAGTTCCTTCTGCGATGAGTTCATCATCAAGGGTTACATCCAGTGCAACCGTGATGCCGTCTTCAAACGCCACTTGCCATCCCGGGATATCTTCGGAGATCACTTCGACATCTTCTCGCTCCAGGATATATTCCTGCCCTTCCACTGTTATCTTAAGTTCATCACCGCGCTCAAAAGATAATATCGCTTCCTGATCTAGTGCCTGGATGATATCAGCAGCCACTTTCATGTTTTTTCCAAGACGCTTACCGAGGGATTTAAAATTGGCTTTTGCTCTTTTATTCACCATACCGGCAGTGTCGGTAATGTATTCGATCTCTTTGACATTGACCTCAGAAAGGATCAACTCTTTCACCTGATCCACATCAGATTGAAAACGCTCATCGATGACAGGTAGCAGGATCCGACGGAGTGGAAGACGCACTCTGAGTTTTTCTTTTTTCCTGATGGATAAGATCAATGAACTAATATGCTGTGCATAATCCATACGACGCAGCAACGCTTCATCTAAAAGATCATGCGATGGTGTCGGAAGATCAGTTAAGTGAACACTCTCCGGATGATTGCCCGAATAAGCTGTAAGACTTCTATATAACCAGTCACTAAAGAATGGGGCTACCGGAGAAATCATCTGTGAGACCACTACTAAACATTCATGTAGTGTGGCATAGGCAGCACGTTTATCATCTGACAACTCACCCTTCCAGAACCGCCTCCTGTTGAGACGCACATACCAGTTTGAAAGATGATCATTGACGAATATTTCAATACGCCGGCATGCAGCCGTCACATCAAAATCATCCATGTCTGCCTGATAGGCATCTATGAGGGAATGTAATCTGGACAATATCCAACGATCGATTTCAGGTCTTTGTGCCACAGGCATGACACCGGCATCATCTGCATTCCAGTCATCAAGATTAGCGTAGAGCGCAAAAAAGGAATAGGTATTATATAAGGTACTAAACAACTTACGGGTGCTCTCTACGATGCCCTCTTCGTCAAACTTCAGATTATCCCAGGGTTGAGCATTCGATAGCATATACCAACGCGTGGCATCGGCCCCGTATTTTTGAATTGTTTTAAATGGATCTGCTGCATTGCCTAGACGCTTGGACATTTTCTGCCCGTTCTTGTCAAGTACGAGACCATTTGACACCACATTCTTAAACGCAATAGAATCAAACGCCATGGTGGCTATCGCATGTAATGTAAAAAACCAACCTCTTGTCTGATCCACGCCTTCAGCAATAAAATCGGCAGGAAAGTTTTGTTTGAATTTTTCTTCATTCTCAAATGGATAATGCCACTGCGCATACGGCATTGCCCCGCTGTCAAACCACACATCAATGAGGTCCGTCTCGCGTTTCATTGGAAGGCCATTTGATGAAACCAAAATGACTTCATCTATAAACGGCCTATGCAAATCGCCAGGGACCTTTTGGTCCAGTTTTAAAGCAACGTTTGCGGCATCCATTTCCTTTGCCAGGTCAGCTATCGAACCAATACATTTTTCTTCGCTGCCGTCTTCCGTTCTCCATATAGGTAGCGGTATGCCCCAGAATCTTGACCTGGATAGATTCCAGTCCTGAAGATTTTCGAGCCAGTTGCCAAATCGTTTCTCTCCGGTATGTGCAGGCTTCCAATTGATCGTCTTGTTCAGTTCAATCATCCTCTCTTTGCAAGCCGTTGATTTGATAAACCAGCTATCCATCGGGTAATACAGGACAGGTTTGTCTGTGCGCCAGCAATGCGGATAGTTGTGCTCGTATTTCTGAACATTCAACGCTTTACCTTCCGTTTTGAGTTGCACAGCGATATCGATATCCACGGCAATATATCCGGGTTCATCTTTATAGTCCTTGACGTATCTGCCGGAGTAAGGGCCCACATTTTCTTTAAATTTTCCGGTCTGATCCACAAGGGTGAGGGTCCCTACTCCATTTGCTTTGGCTACACGCTGGTCATCCGCACCAAACGAAGGGGCCGTATGTACGATGCCTGTGCCATCTGAAGTAGTGACATGATCTCCTGTCAACACCAGGTACGCATCTGTGCCGCCAAGCAACGGTTCAATCTCGTTGCCAAAATCAAGTAGCGGTTCATAGCGGATGCCTTTAAGTTGGTTTCCTTTGAAAGCGGCAGACTGCCCTTCCACCGATGATTGATTTTTTCCACCAAACCATGCTGGGACCAAGGCTTCGGCAAGCACGACACTGACCGGTGTATGCGTGTATGGATTTGACGCTTTGATTTTTACATAACTGATATCAGGACCTACACTCAGCGCTGTATTGGATGGAAGTGTCCATGGCGTGGTGGTCCATGCAGCAATGCGTACATCTTCATTTGGATCATCAAACAAAAAGGATGACTGATCATTATTAATCACCTTAAACAACGCCACTACAGTCGTGTCCTTGACCTCTTTGTAAGCACCGGGCATATTGAGCTCGTGCGAACTCAGACCGGTTCCTGCCGCCGGAGAATATGGCTGGATGGTATAGCCTTTATAAAGCAGTCCTTTGTCATACAACTTCCCAAGCAGAAACCATACAGATTCGATGTAGTCATTTTCATACGTGATATACGGGTTGTGCAGATCTACCCAATACCCCATCTTGCGTGTGATGTCGTCCCATTCCGCCTTATAACGCATGACCGTTTCGCGGCACTTGGTATTGTAGTCCTCGATGGAGATCGATTTTCCGATATCATCTTTAGTGATGCCGAGTTCTTTTTCTACGCTTAGTTCGATCGGAAGGCCATGCGTATCCCATCCGCCTTTGCGTTCTACGCGGTATCCTTTGAGGGTATGATATCTGCAAAAGAGGTCTTTGATTGCCCTGGCCATGACGTGGTGTATGCCGGGCATGCCATTGGCGCTGGGAGGGCCTTCATAGAACACCCATCGTTTGTCTTCAGGGCGTTGGTTGACACTCTTGTCAAAAATTTTATGTTCTTCCCACCATTGGAGCATTTCCTGGTCGATGCCGGGGAGATTCAGGCCTTTATATTCCGGATACAGTTTCATGTCTGGATAACGTCTTTAAACTAAAAAAGCCCCGACTGTAATCTGACGGGGCTTGTATGAGCTCAGATTACAGGATTCTTCTAGGTAATAATAATATGGAGTATTGTTGCATTCATCAGTGGGGCGAAAATAAGAAAAAAGTGAAGACTAAGGGCAGGGGGCAGGTGGTAGGGGGCAAGGGGCATTGGAAAATTAACTTCGGCTCTGCGCGAAAATAAAAGGCGAACCGCAGATCGTAGCTCAGAGAATACTTCGGCTACCTCAGCACATCGCCTGTGTTTCTCCACCTCGTTGCTTACAGCAACATAGTTCCGAAAACCCCGGGGTCAAATGTATTAACCCCGGGGTTGCGCAGCACACAGGGGACAGAAATTGCCTTCAAGCAATTTCGCAGGGGCAAAATGCGAAGGCACACAGTGGGAACCGCCGTAGATTTTAACTTATCGAACTTATGCCCCATCGAAATCTCAAATCTGCGATTTATCGATTTCTCACCTACTGCAACTCCCTCCCATAAGCAAGATTTATAATTCACAACTCACAATTCGACTCTTACGCTTGTGCGTCTGCAAATTTTAATTTGCGAAAATACAAGTCAACGCAGGCCGTCTCCATGAAACGACATTACTCTTCAAAAATAATTTGTTTATCTTTTCCATATGAAAAACTCCCTCCTGATTATCATCTGCGTTTTGTGTTGCTGTGTTGTAGTCCATAGCCAGTCGTCCAATATCCGATGGATAGAGCTCAGTCCTGAAGGCGTCATCACCTCAGAAGGCAACCTTTCCGAAGGTATCGACATGCCAGATCTCTCCTGGGCGTGGAACAGTGCAGTAGCTTGTTTCCCCGCCACGCAGGCAGCTAAATTTACCGGCAAGCATGTGCTATACGCTCTGGATATTCCTGCATACACGGAGCTCGAGATCGACCTTATCCCTGCAGACAAAAATGCCAACTTCAGCCTCTATGCCTATGAAGTTGGTACCGTCTCCGCGAGCAATACAGTGCCTACGCTGAGTCAGTGTATTCGTTGTGAAGCGGATCATAAATGGGACTACAAAGTGAAAGGGAAAACACAGGATCATACGCGTCATGTCCGTGACATTCTTGCGCTGGCCAATCCATACCAAGTGATTATTGGCGTCGTGGGGTCGAATGAGTTGAAGGAGGGGGCGTATCGGTTGGAGGTGAGGAGAAAGGGTGAGTAAGCAGTATGCAGTGGGCAGTATGCGGTGGGCAGTTCATCGCGCAGTGATGATCCCATCATCTGGTAGGATGAGGCGGGAGGTTAGTTAAGACCTTCGTCAAGGCTTCGGTAGCCAAAGGCTAAGGGTAGGACTTGACGGTGCTCAGCAGTCCTCCTTAAGTGGTGATATGAATACATAAATATCCGCCCCAGAAAATCACATGTATTGTTCAGGCATAGATGAACTTTAATGACGTATTGAATTTTAAATAAAAACAAATCACTCCAAAGTCCTTAAAATCACCTCAAATCCACATGTATGCAGCAGTTCATCTAAGCGCTTCTGGACTCAGTCTCCTCCGAGCTCATACTGTCCATCAAGTTTGCTGAGCTTTGCCGCCATTTCATCCATTGCCTTTTCGAATTCGTCAAAATGGTATTTACAAATACTGGCGTCACCCGTTTCCCAATACTCGCTTTCATCGATCAACTCAAAACCCACAAAATATTTAAGGCTCAGATACTTTACAAGTTTCATTAATGCTATATGGGCATCCATTCCGGCAAATTGTGTCACGCTGGAAAGCCAATATTCATCCTCTGGATCAGGTGGTGAAAAAGTATCGTCTTTAAAAATATAATAAACAGGATCTGCCAACACGCCATCCTCCCGAAATGTAAGCCATAGAGGCTCGCTGCCCGGAGGATGGAATTGAAATCCTTGTAATGGAAGCTCAGGTTGTGGACGGAGATCGCCGGACACCCAATGCAAATCATCACAAATATCTTTTACTTCCTCGGTGAGTGCCGGAAGGAGGCGCATATCCCGGATTTGGCCGCAATAATAAATGGAAAGACCCATGGTTCAACTGGTTTAAAAAGTGACGTTTCGGTTACGGTTAGTAACCGAAGTAATTTGTTTTCGTAGGGAAGTTAGGGGGAAAAGAGATTGGATGCAAGAGGGTGTAGAGGAAATAATCCTTTAGTAATTCCTCTTGCTCATGCTGAGCCCAATAATCTGAACTAGCAGGACAGATTTCCAGGAATTACAGAATCACCTTCATGCTGCTATTCAGGCTCAACGAGATGATACCGCAACATGCTATTTACAATTTGCGCAGTTCTTCCATCATGGCCGGTCGATGCCTGTACATGGCCATCAACTTATCGACGATTTCCTTGACGATGTCTCCATAGCCCATTTTCTTCATAGTTCGCAAATCTTTTGTCAGATCGACATAATCCCGGCGTTTGGAAGCCGCATGGCCGGATGTCACAAGCGCTATTTGTAATAATTCGCCGATTTCAACCTTGTGCGTGTCCACCAGGTGTTTTCCATAGTGTGCTAATCTTTCGAAATGGTAACCACGTGCCTTGGCTTCTTGCTGAAGATAAGCAAAGAGGTTGTTCCAATCTTGTTCTTCCTCCAGCACCTTGGGTATTAATTCACGCGTCCCCCAGTCGCGTGAGTTGGACATCTCTTCTAATAACTTTCGAATGGTAGTTTTCCATTCACCCGAAGGCGTATGCTTCCTGATGATCTGAAAGTAGGGTTCTTTATGGCGACCATGATCAAGCAATTGGATTTTGGCATATTTGATGACCTCTTCCAAATCACCTTCAGCTTCGGCTGTTTTGATCAGCCAGTCATACCAATCTGAAAGGAGACCCGGTTTAGATTTTCTATCCGCTTCAATAGCCGTAGTGGCCAGTTGCCTGACGCGCTCAAAATCGGTGAGTGTAAATGCGTTTTGCAACGCGATTTGTCTCAAATCAGGGTTGCTTAAATGTTGATCCAGGAATTGTTGTGCATCTGTTTTGTCTTTTCTTTTCAGCAGTATCGAATAAATGAGGTGTTGTCTACTTTCCGCATCATATTCACTGTGGCCGGGTTGATGGAGTAGATCGAGAAGCAAAGCCTCCTCAGCTTCAGTACGAGCAAGATTTAGAGCGATCTCTATCATTCCCAAATGCCAGTCCCAACCCTCATACACTTCACACTGGTATATATCCACAGCATAATCAAATAAAAGTTGTCGCAACTCAGAAGATAATGCCTTTTTACTGAGCGTAGACAACACACCAAAAGCCAAATCCAAATTACTGCCCACATCACCGCTGCTATCATCCACATACTCCATTGCTTTCGTCATTTCCTCCAATACCGCCATGCTGATATACATAGCACTGCGGTAATTGCCGTTTTCTGCATGTGTAAGACTTCTGTAAGCAATGACAAATACGTTGTTGCCTACTTTTGCCGCCGTTCGGTAATCTACAAATCCATGCCGGTCTTTGGCAGCGGAGAGAATGGCTTTGATCTGGCTTCTGTATGTTTCAATAGATTCATGCTCGTTTTTTGCAGCAAACATCGCCAGAAAGTCCGCCTGTTGGGCTTTATTCTCTGACACATGATACATAATGAAGTGCTTCATTTCCTCCGGTGTCAGTCGTTGAATGATATCTTCTATCTGCACTTTCGTTGATACCTTCCTGGATTTAGTAGAAGTAGAGGGTTGGCGTCTCTTTCGTGTTTCCGGTTGATAGAGCTGCTGCTGTATATCCTTTACTTCTTTCTCAGGATGCACATCAGGCATCGTTTGCTTCACGGCTTTTGGTCTTCCGCGTTTTCGTTTTTGAATTTTTGGAAGGTCGTTTGATTCATTCAGCTGGAGCGCATCCTGTGTGAGATAAAAAATGACAGCGACGATATGTTTACAGACAGGGCCATCTGTATAAGGACAATCACAGGTATAATCTTCGATGACTTCCCGATTGACAACAAGTGAAACCTCATAATCCGCTTTGCCCTGAACGATAAAGAATAGTTCGCCGGCACTGCCTTCTCCTTCCTGTAGCACTTGTCCCTTTTTAAAGTACGTCAGGCCTCGCTTGAGGATCGTGGGGTCAATGAGTTGCTCGAAATTGTTTAAGGGAATTTTCATGGTGGGAAAGATAGGGAGTCTGTGGTCAGATTGTTTTGTCTTCCTTCAATTCGCCACGAACATTTTTAGGAAATAAGCCGGGACGAGTCCTAACAGAATTATTCACGTCATAAATGTATTATTGTTCCTTTGTATATTTGTTTATGTCATTGACGTAATCGATCATGCCTCACAAGAAGAAATCAAGCCCCACAACCGATCTTCACAGATTGCTCGATGCGCAACGTTTTCAAACAATTGAAGAGCTCGAAGCATTTATGAATAGCCTTATGGGGAAACCAATCCCCCATTTTCCTGAAGACTCAAAAACCAACAGACACAAAGCCCAGGATCTGGTCAATGAGGCGTATGAACTTCCACCTCAAAAAGGAAAAATAAAAGTGCAACAAGCGCTGACCCTCTATCCGGAATGTATCGAGGCGTATCTATACCTGGCAGAAGCTGAAAACCTGCCTGGTAAAGCCAAAAAGCATCTTGAGAAAGGGATCAGCATCGGCCGCCGGATCTATGGAGGCGATTTTCTGAACCTGCATAAAGGTCACTTTTGGGCTAAACCTGAAACGCGACCTTTTCTTTTATGTCTGGAACATTATGGTATGTTTCTTTATGGAGCCAGCCAGCCTTTGGGCGCTATACGTATCTTCGAAGAATTAATCGAGCTCAACACAAGTGACAACCAAGGTATTCGTGACACCCTGTTGTTGATTCTACTAGAATATAACAAGGATAATAAATTTAGAAAATATTCCAAAATGTTTAAAGGAGATTCCTTAGCAATTCCACTCTATACACGGGCACTTTTTGCTTTCAAAAACGAAGGTGCTTCACCGCGGGCGGAATTGTGGTTGAAGAAAGCCATGCACAGAAACCAATTCATCCCGGCTAAGCTATTGGCTTCTGCTCCTCCACATCAACTCCCGGATGTCTACAGCCCAGGTGATGAGCGGGAGGCCTCATTATTCGCCTATACTGCTCACCATATCTGGCGTAAAATTCCAGGGGCGATGGATTGGTTGAGATCACATCTTCATCAAAAAGAATAACCCTCTCCAATGCCTTTATCTGCAGTTGATTACGATCTGTTTATGGATACTTATCTGCCATTGCTTCATTATACAGGGCGGCAACATGGCATCATAAGTTCAAAAACGACTTATCGGACTTTTGTGAAGAAACTTGACTTCACAGAAAAATTTGAATGCCGTCAGAAATTAATACAAGACAAAGACATTATACGTCAATATATATCCAAATATGGTGCACGCCTTTCCGTAGAAGAGTTACATATACTTGCAGGTCTTTCGAAGAGGGTTACCGGCAAATTTATTATTTACAAATTACTCACGCATGGGGCTGTTTTTATTGGGCCACAGGAAATCTTTTATATAGTACATGATTTGAGTGATCCTTTCTCAACACTGATTGATGATGGACTCCCATGCATCGTTGAAGCATCTATCGTCCCGTTTCAAAGCCGTATCGTGTATGATGGTTTCCTGCAGCCTTATGCGGTGCATTTCGGACCGGGCATTCGTAAAAACTTGCGGGATCAATACAAGATCGCCAAGGAAGAGGGAAGGATTGTCAAATTACTGAAATAGTCAAAGCGTATGCAAGTGGGTCGATGTGGGTAGAAAATAAAACGAAGGATTTACATTTATTTGTTATCCCGACTGCTATTCTTAACCACACCATCCAATGCCTCAATTACATTACTCAAGCCCAACAATATAATGGCTCGGGTCTCATTATCCAATCCCTTTATAGCAACTGAGTTACCAACCCTATGAATGATGGCAGCAAAAAGTATTTTTGATCGCATGAAAAATATTTCCCCTCGCACCGAAGAAGTATTTGCTGCTTGCTTCTCCTGACTAGCCTTTACAAGTGCCATTACATTTCGACGTTCCACTTCCTGATAAGCTTTTAAAGTGAGTGGCACCTGGCGGATATTTGGTAGTTCCTTGAAGTACTCCCATATACCTGCAGAAATGAGCACCAGATCATTAAAAACTGGCATCGGAACGTCCTGACTATATCCTGCCATCATGGACATTAAAAAAGGTTGATTCCTGTGTAGCTCATTGACTATTTTTTCCAGGTCGCTAGCTGTGGCATTCTCGATCCGGAAAAAAATACCCTCAATTCTCGTGGCCTCCTGCAATTCATTTGGTGTAAACTCCTCTCTGTCCATAGATTGTTGATTAACTTATTCAATTTTTGACAGCCTATTTCAATGTGGCCAGAATGAGAAAACCCAAAACTAAAGAAGCAAATTTCAATATTCTGTGTCCAAATGTAACTGAAAATCAGAAGTATCACCACTAAGAGATATCAATCCTACCTCTATCTATTATACACCAATTATATATAATGCTTTAAATATTAGTCATTTAAAATTTAGATTTCATCAGATTTAGGATCATTTCCAAGAATCAGCGTTAAGTTTTCAGCCTTGTTGTCTTTCCGCCATTTCTATCTATCTTAACTCCCCAATTACTCAAGACACCTTGTCATCAAACCAAAACCCCGAACAAATCGCCCGCGATCGCATTGACGATGATGCCTTCCAACATTGCAGATGGGCGAAACAGAATAAAGCGAAATTTCTCTTCTACCATCCATCTCGCTTTTCTCTTCTAGCTTTCCTTTCCTTTTGGTTTTTCTTAGCCCCCTCCGTCAAGGCGCAATTCCTCGAAATCAC
>JAWXAW010000076.1:0-70997 GCA_034439675.1 Saprospiraceae bacterium
ACCACAAGGACTTTTGGAGGAAGATTGTTTTCTGCGACTAATTGAGCAAGATATTCTGAGGCGTAATTAATATCTGCAGCATCCATAGTCCCTAACTTTTCACCAGGTACAGATGCGGTCTTCATGGAATACTCAGGATCAATACCCAGATGAACACCGGGAAGCTTCAGGTACTCCCTAAGCAAAGGAATTTCTTCCTGTAAGGTGCTACGTCCTACCTGGATGTCAAGGAATACCAGTGCATCAATACGTCTAGCCAGTTCCAGGACCTTTTGAATCTGAGTATCAGGCATTCTGAGCCTGTATTTTCCCCCTTTCCCGGGATTACGCTGAGCGGTCACAGCGATGTAATGGAGGGCAGGTTTCGCAACGATTAAGGTATCGGCAGCATTCCATCGACTGACTTCACTTTGAAGGCTATCCAGCATCTCGTCCGGAGGTAATGCACCCAACACACCCATCCTGGTCGAATATAAATTGCCATAAAAAGCAACAATCCTTGAGAATGGAAGAAGCGCACCTTTATTTGGATAGGCAGCCCTCACCGGCCAAAACGCTGAGGTATCATTATGAAAAAGGCCGCTGATAAGCTGGTCGTATAGCATTGTATCAAAGGCAGCCGGAGTAATGACCTGAGATCCGGTGGAATCCGCACCTACCATGATGGGTGTTTCCTTTTCTTCAGTGCCGGAGGCCGTTGATGGGCCACAGCCTATGGTTATACTTGCCAGTACACTACAATGTAAAGCGATCAGCCAAAGGCCTAATTTCAAATTTACTGTGCTGTTATTGTTCATATTCATAGTGTAAAACCCGGTTAATAACACCTTCCCATGTCCCTTTACCATTTCGGAAAAACAAGGGCGAAATGCCTGATTAGGAAATCTTTAGAATCTTTGTTTTCATCTGTAAGGAACGATTTTTGTGACTTCCCACAATAATCCGTAAATTTTCACTTCCAAAGACTTATAGATCAACAATATACCAATGCAAATAATAAGAATACTGAGCCTCCTATTGTTTATTTCCCTCCAGGGGATAAGCCAGACTAACCTCGAAACCAATATGGTTTTTGGAGGTAACTCCATAGACGAGCCAAAGGATATTTCCGTCAATACGGCAGGAAACACCCTCTTCTATGGGGCAAGGTCTTTTTCATCAGATGGCCATGTACCTGCTAATGCGGGTGGCAGCGATTTCTGGATCATGAAAAGAAATATAGATGGCTCCTTGCTCTGGAGTAAAACCTTTGGTGGTTCAGGCAACGATGACCTGGAAGCAGTGATGCCGCACTCAGACGGTGGTGTCCTTGCCTTTGGAACTACCCGAACTGACCAGGGACTCTTTGGGGATGTCATTGGACTAGCAGGAGGATGGCTCATGCGAACCAACAGTAACGGCTCCATCATCGAAGGTAAAATATTTGGTGGAACAATCACCGAAACGGCAGTTGATGCCTTCAGACACCTGAACGGAAATGTCACCATGGCAATGGAAGCAGGTTCAACCACCCTCAATGGTCAAACCAATAATGGAATCCTTGATGTCTGGCTGGTGCAGGTTAATGCAGCGCTGACCATCCAATGGACCGCATTATTGGGTGGCAACGGCACTGATGTGCCGGAAGCAATCACTTCAGATATTAATGGTAATATCTATGTTGCTGCTACCAGCAACTCAAATCTACCCGGGCTTGGCAACAATCAGGGTGGAAAAGATATTTGGGTATTCAAGATTTCACCGACAGGTGAGATGTTATGGCAAAAAACATTTGGCGGCAGTGAGGATGAAGAAGCTAGTGATATTTTATTTCATCCAGATGGTTTTGTTTATGTACTTGCCCACTCTGAATCTTCCGATGGCGACTTTGATGCCAATGTTGGCTTAAATGACCTCTGGATGATCAGGCTCACCGGGATTGACGGTGACCTTGAGAATATGGAACGCTTTGGTGGCAGTGGAAATGATTTCAATGGCCATGCAGACTTGTATGGAGATGACCAGCTGGTCATTTCTGCTACCAGTACTAGTGACGACCTTGATCTTTCTGGTAACAAAGGGTTGAGTGATGTATGGGTGTTGACAACAGATCTCAATGGAAATATCCTTGAACAGATGAACTATGGAGGCTCCCTCAACGACCTCTCAGTAGATATCATGACGGTTGACAGCGTTTTTTATCTCCTCTCTTCTACACTGTCTGCCGATAAAAATGTCCCCTTCAATACAATCACACAGCAGGATCTGTGGTATTATACGCTTAATCCAAATCCTGATACATGCTCTGAACAGTTTCTGTGTCAACCGGATTCCATGTTGACCAATCATATATATCCTCCAGCCAATGATGCGCTCATCTGTGTAAGCGGATGTACTGCCGGCTATGGTCCGGGGCCTTTCTTCAACAATGGAAGTTGCCCTGATTTTGTCCATCCAACAGCTTATTTCTTCGTCACTACGGATACGACAGCAGATCTGCTGACCCTGAGTGTGACTTCAGACGAATTTAATCAGCCGCAAATAGCCTTACTCAGATCTGTCAACTGCTCTTCATTTCAGCAGGTGGAATGTGCCACAGGACTGAATGGTAGCGTACTGATGGCTTATTTAGATGTCGACCCATTGACGACCTATGTAGTTGCCATTTCTGACGTGGAAGGTAATATCGGAGAATTTGAATTTTGTGCCACATCGATTGATGTTGAATTCTGTAATGAAGATGATAGGATATTTGTCACAAGCACGTCATTGGGAAGCCCTTTAAAAGGACCATACAAGCCCGGTGAGGAAGTTAGGATCTGTTATGAACTTGAAGATTGGAACAAACTGGATTGCAATGGCTTCCAGGGTTTAGTACCAACATTTGGCCCGGGATGGGACACCACCTCATTTGACCTTTTTGGGCAACCCATCCAAATGGACGAGCTGCTTTCACCTGTCACAACCGGCTTCTGGGAATGGTATAAAGTTGGTGATGTTCGTTACAATGTGTCTAACCCGATAAACGGTTATGACGGAGGGCAAGGGATGCCACCAGGTTGGTATTTTACCAATACAGGTAATTCCCCTCCTGCCACAGAGCCGGATGAAACTACAGGAGATATTGAGGTTTGTACACCTACCCCTGACAGATGGAAAGTCTGCTTCTATCTCAAAGTAGTGGATGAATGTGAATCCAACCTTGATTGCACAATCACCATGCGAACTTTTTCAGATGGTGAAATTGGCAGAAATCCAAGCCTTGCCTGTGCATATGACCAGGAAGAAATTTTTATCACAAACATGGTATGTTGTGTTAATCCTGGAATTCAAAATATTCAGAATTTTTCAGTTTGCAGCGGTGACACCATTGCCTTCCAACCCCAGACAAATCTATTCCCACCTGTAACTTACAGCTGGACGGCTAATCCAGATCCCTTTATAATGGGCGCTACTGCAGGAAATGATCTCAATAGATTTTATCAGGTATTGATCAATGAAACAGCTGTGCCGTTAAAAGTCCGTTATAGCATAAAGGCTGAAGGGAATGGTTGTGAAACCGATACTGAGGATTTTGAAATTACAGTACTCCCACTCCCAACCAGTCGTCTAACGGTTACAGGTCCTAATATTATTTGCAGCGGTTCAACAGTCACTTTCAATTTTGAAAGCACCGGCACGCCCCCATTTGCTATTGGCTTGTTCAGGGAAAATGAATTATTTGCCAATGTACTCAGCGAAAGCAATTTTCTCTCTATTCCTATTGATCCTGTGTTTAGTGGACGCTTCAGGATCGGAACACTCCGTGATGCATCTTGTGACGGGCAAGGAACAGGTTTTGTCAATGTGACCGTTAAGCCAAACAGTACAGTGATCATCGATACCACCATCTGCGAAGGTCAATCCTTTGTAGTCGGCACAGAAGTATTTTCTGAAGCTGGAATCTATACGGTGACCCTGGAAGATGGCGGTTCCAACAATTGTGATAGTGTCGTTGTGCTAAGCTTGAATATTGCCCCTACGATCATCGAATCCATAGATGAAATCATCTGCAACGGTGATACATTATATGTTCTCGGCGAACCGTATACGGAGTCTACTGATGAATTAATTGAATATACAGGTCCTGAGGGATGTCCCAATTTTATTGACCTCCACCTGGTCGTTGAGGACACTTTTTCCATGGAGATCAATCAAACCATTTGCAATGGTGATACGCTAGATTTTGAAGGCATACTTGTATACCAGGAAGGCACCTATTCATTCGTTGAAGAAATACGTCCGGGTTGCTTTGAACAAACAGTTTTGCACCTTGATGTCCTTCCGGCCATTTTCATCAATGACCTGGCCATCATTGGCGACAATGGTTCAAATTCAGGAGCTATCCTCGTTGAAATTGTTGGCGGCTCTCCCCCGTTTCAGTATCTATGGAATACAGGTCAGACCTCCGAAAGTCTTTTTAATATCATGCATGGAAAATATCATCTGACGGTAACAGATCGGTTAGGATGCAATCAGATATTTACTTTCGATGTGCCAATGATTTCCGGTACATCTGAAATATCCATGTCAGACAGTGAAATAAAAATCTGGCCTACGATGACCGCTGCAGGAGAGATGCTGCAACTCCATAATACTGGAGTCGCAGCAACAACTGTTTCCGGTATTACATGGTGGTCGACCCATGGGCAATCATTTGATATTTCAGTGGATCTGGAAATGGGTGCCGGTTCAGGTGCGTCCATTATCGTTCCCGAAATCCTTGCTCCAGGCATTTATTTCCTCAGATTATCACTACCTGAAGGAGCCAGTGTTTGGACAAAGGTACTTTTGAATGAATAATGCTTAACGTGAAATGGAAAGGGATCCATATGATCATTGCTGATCTATGAATCCCTTAACCTCTTGTGCTTTTTTCATCTCAAGTTGGATTGGCATATGTCCTGTTGAACATAAGCGCATTAGGATGTCAAAGCACGATACCGGGTTTATTAACTTTCTATGTTAACCGGTATCGGGGTTTTGACCACTAGGTCAACCCCTCTGTCCAAATTATCTTTCCTGAATATGGCTACTCATTATTGCCTTGGCAGTATTTTCATCCATAGGGTATTGCAAACTGATTCGTTCAGTTTTAACAATGCAGTATTCAGATAACTGGACATTTTTCTTAGATAATAAATTGTGATCCCTTGATCATCGTTATAAATGTAAAAAGATCAAACGAAAAAAGCAAGTATTACCCGTCCTAATTATCAACAAGTTTATCAACAGGCAGCCTTAATGATTTCAAGAAATCCAGCTACTTGTAATGAAGCCCCCCCCACAAGTCCTCCATCAACATCCGGCGAGGCAAAAAGCGTTGCCGCATTATCTGCCTTAATACTGCCTCCGTACAATATCCTTATATCATCGCTGGTTGCACTATCATAGGCTTGTCGAACAGTATCCCTGATAAACGAATGCATTTCCTGAGCCTGCTCGGGTGACGCAGTCAAGCCGGTACCAATAGCCCAGATGGGCTCATACGCAATGACTAACTTTCTAAATGCATCAGTCCCGAGATGAAATATGCACTCTTCAAGTTGTTTCTTGACAAATTGATTTTGCTGGCCGGCTTGTCTTATTTCTAAAGGCTCCCCGCAACAAAAAATAGGGATCAGGCCGCCATTCAGTATCGCATCCACTTTTGCCTTGACGATCTGATTTGTTTCCAGAAAAAGCTGACGACGCTCAGAATGGCCCGTGATGCAATATTGGATATCAAGGCTCTTCAACATACCTACTGACACTTCCCCTGTGTAGGCTCCGGCTACTTCTGCATGACAATGCTGTGCAGCGGGCAAAAGAGACGTTCCCTTTATACGATCAACCAGCATCTGCAGATGGGTAAAAGGTGGCGCTATGACAATCTCGCAATCCAATATATTGGGTAGACCCTGTAATAATTGATCAATCAGTTTTTCTCCTTCGGACAGCGTAAGGTTCATTTTCCAGTTGGCGGCAACAATTTTTTTTCGGGCCATATTTTTTGAGCTTTAGGTTGAAGGTAAAATTTCAGGGAGTTAAAGATAAACAGTCAAATCCCCAATCCTATTAATTACCTGATAGAAACAACTTAAAACAGGAAGGCCGTTGCAGGAGTTTGCTACTGCAAGCAAATAAATATCCAACGAAATCCCAATAAAGAATTCAAATAAAAAATCCAATCTAGTATTCTAATGTTTGCAGGAGCAGACTCCTGCAACGGCTAAGGCGAATAGATCTGCAAATAACTCCCTTATCCTATAATCTTTGGTTCAATGTTTGCTGCGAGATATCAGAAGCAGACTGGCAATGTTTTCCGGGACATAATCGTTTTGTTTCTTTATGTCCTGAACAAAGTCTTATCAGAACCGGATGAAACAGATTTATTGATTTCCAATTGATTGATTAAGTGATCTTTGTAAAAATTACAGCACCCCAGTAGTAACCATAGATTGATGGCTAAGGACAATATTTCAAAGGCAACCCGGTTTATCCACCGCGATTATAGCTGGCTTGATTTCAATTACAGGGTCCTGCAAGAGGCAAAAGATCCGAATGTGCCTCTCATGGAGAGAATCAAGTTCCTGGCTATCTACAGTAGCAACCTCGATGAATTTTTCAGGGTCAGGGTAGCAAATCATCGGAATCTCCTGCAAGTCGGCAAGAAGACCATTAAACAGTTGGACTATGATCCTGGAACAGTATTGCTGCAGATCCAGAAGATTGTCAGCGAACAGGCGGTAGAATTCGGCGAAATATTCCAGCACCAGATTGTCCCTGAACTTAAGCGACACGAAATACACCTTGTCCAACGTGAAGAATTGTCTCAGGAACAGGAGGCCTTTGTGGATACCTACTTTCAGGAGAATCTGCTTCCATTCGTCCAGCCGGTCTTATTGGTAAAAGATAAAATAAGGCCCTTTCTCAACAACAAGGCTTTATATCTGGCCATCCTGATGAAGGACAAAGAAAATGCGTCTACGCAGGAGCAATATGGTATCATTAAGATTCCTTCTGATCATCTACCCAGATTTATTGAGCTGCCTACACGGAAACAAGGTCATGAACTAATCATGCTTGATGAGATTGTAAGGCACAGTGTGATGTGGCTGTTTCCGGGATACCAGATTGTCAACACATACTCCATCAAACTGACCAGAGATGGCAAACTCTACATTGATGATGAGTACCAGGGTGATCTGGTCAAAAAGATTAAAAACAGCCTTCTCAAGAGAGATGTGGGACCTGCCTCACGCCTCGTATTTGACAAAACAATACCGTCCCAGTTTTTACATTACCTGATGAATGTGCTCGGGGTGGAGAAACTTGGGTTGTTCCCGGAAGGAAGGTTCCATAACAACTTCGATTTTTTTAAGTTTCCGTCATTTGGCATGGATCATCTCAAAGACCAGCCGTTGCCGCCAATGGATTATCTCCCACTGGCAAAAGCAGAATCTATTTTTGAACCCATCCGAACGAATGACCACCTTATCCATGTTCCGTATCACAAGTACGAACCTGTTATAAAGTTTTTCGAACATGCTGCCAAGGATCCGAATGTCACGCATATAAAGATTATCCAATATCGGGTTGCTCCCAATAGCAGGATCATGGAAGCATTGATCAATGCTGTCAAATCAGGAAAGCAAGTGTACGCCTTTATTGAAGTGAAAGCCCGCTTTGACGAAGAAGCTAATCTCCGTTGGGGAGAACAGCTCGAAAAAGCAGGAATTATGGTCAGGTATAGCTTTCCAGGCTTGAAGGTACACAGCAAACTGGCACTCGTCAGACGGCTTGAACCGGATGGTCCTCAACTCTATTCCTACCTGAGTACCGGCAACTTCCATGAAGTTACCGCAAGGATCTATAGCGATCAGGGCTTATTCACCTCAGATAAACGCATCACCAGCGAAGTAGCCAGAATTTTCTCCTTCCTTGAAACAGTAAAGCTTCCGGGTGAGGATTTCAAACATCTGCTGGTCGGCCAGTTTAATCTGAGAAAGACACTGATTCAATTGATAGACTTTGAAATAGCTGAAGCAGCAGCAGGCAGGGCGGCCTCCATTGTCCTCAAGGTCAATAGTCTTCAGGATGAAGAGATGATTGAGAAACTTTATGTAGCCAGTCAGGCAGGTGTAAGAATCGAATTAAACATCAGGGGCATTTGCTCGTTGATGGCCGGTAAGAAAAACCTGAGTGAAAATATTAAGGCCTTTAGCATCGTCGACCGGTTCCTTGAACACAGCCGTATTTTCCTCTTCAATCACGGAGGACATGAGAAAATGTACTTGTCCTCGGCAGACTGGATGGAACGGAATTTATCTTTCAGAATCGAAACTGCATTTCCAATCTATGATCCGATCCTAATGGCTGAAATCAAGGACATACTTATGATTCAACGCGGAGACAACGTAAAAGCCAGATCACTTCACTATCAGCATATCAATGAGTACTTACTGAACGATTCCGACCTTGCTATTCGCTCACAGCATGAGACTTACTTCTATCTGAAGCGCAAATACGAAGAACTCAATCCAAAAGAATAATTAATTCTCCTTTCCTCCACTGTTTGATAACCCGCAAAGCACGGCTTATTTACAATTTATTTTCAGGGTTTACCATGTGGTATTGCATACGTTAATACCTGCATATTTGTATCCGTAATCAGATTTATTCCCATGCAACTGTTGACGAAGACCGGACCACAATCCATCCGTCGAAATAATCAAATGCGATCCTTGTGGATTGAATATCCACGGATACCTTCAGGTGATGATGTTATTGCTGTGTTGTTCAATCGTGAACAGGCTGACATAATGTTCAAACTACCGGTATTAATGGCTGATGCTAAAGGCATTGAAATAATGCTGCCTTCCTTCATCACCGGGATGTTCTATTTGAAAGTAGAGGATGGTGATCAGTCTTTTTTAAGGCAAATAGCACTTCAATAAGGGAAAACCCTGAAAATAAAAATTGGGTGTTTTCGTCCATGTATGCAACAAAATTTTGAATGACCTTTACATTGTTGATAGTTATTAAAGCAATTCAACTATTGAGAAAAATAAAAGCAGGAATTTAGTTTTGGTTTATTCCTGATTAAAGATTATAAAGGGGTGAGACTTGCCGGGGTCGTCAAAGGGTGACACCGGCATTTTTTTGCTTATACCCTACCGGACGACTACAAAGATTCACACGATGAGATGATCAGTCAGCCAGTTTTTCTGCAAGCTCTTCCCACTCTATCATCAGTCTTTCTATCTCAAGCTTTTTAGCTTCATAGCCACTGACTTCTTTCTGGAATCCCGTGGATTGATAAAATTCCGGATCAGCCAGAACCAATTCCTTCTCTTTGATGAAAAGTTCACAGGCACTGATCTCTTTTTCTACTAAAGAAAATCGGCGCTGCAGATTCTTTTTCTCCTGGTCTGAGATGGTAGAAACAAGTACTGGCTTGGCTTCTGTACCATTGGATATCTTAGCTTCCGTTACCGCTTTGGTTTTTAAAGCTGCTGCCTGCGATAAAACATCAAGATTTTCAATACCCTTCTTACTCAGCATTTCATCGATATCACCTATATACTCTTTGATCTGTCCTCCGGCGAACTCAAGCGTACGTGAAGTCAGACCTGTAAGAAAATCCCTGTCGTGGGAAATGATGATGAGCGCCCCCGGATAATCCATCAAGGCATCTTTCAACCGTTGTTTTGCCTGGATATCCAGGTGGTGTGTCGGCTCATCCATAATCAACAAATTGGTCTGAGACAAAATCATACACGCCAATGCCAATCTTGCCCTTTCTCCCCCGGATAAAACGGAAACTTTTTTACCGGAATCCTCCCCACTAAACAGAAAAGCGCCAAGAATAGCTCTGACCCTTGGCCTGACTTCTGGCGCGGCGAGGGCCTCAATGGTATGGAGAACCGTTTTGGTTGGATCAAACAATTCTGTTTGATCCTGTGCGTAATATCCCATCAGGACACGCTCATTTAATTCAAGCAATCCATCCGTCGGAGGGGTTCTACCTCCGATCATCTTGGCCAGTGTTGATTTTCCCTGACCATTTTGACCAACAAAAGCAACTTTCTCATTTCGCTCAAGGTCAAACTCAACATTTCTGAGTACTTCCTTTGTGCCATAGTTTTTGGAAAGATTGGTGATATGGATCATCGATCTGGGAGCCCTGTCCAAAACGGGAAACTTGATTTTCATGGCGGAATTATCTTCATCCTCGAGTTCGATGATCTCTACTTTTTCAAGTTGTTTCTCCAACGATTTTGCCATACTGGCTTTTGAGGCTTTTGCTCGGAATCGATCGATCAGTTTTTCTGTACGTTCTATATTTTTTTGCTGATTCTGGTAAGAAGCAAATTGAATCTCTTTGAGCTTTTGCCTTTCCTCCATGAATGCTGAATAAGGCAATGGCATATCATACAACCTTCCGAGTGAAATCTCAATAGTTCTATTGGTCAATTGATCCAGAAACCGCTTGTCGTGCGACACGAGCAATATGCCAGCTTCAGAGGACTTAAGATACTTTTCAAGCCATATAATAGAGGGCATGTCCAGGTGATTCGTGGGCTCATCGAGCAGCAGATAATCCGGACGACCCAGCAGTAGCTTTGCCAGTTCAACACGCATCTGCCATCCACCGGATAACTCACCTACAGGTTTATTTAAAACCTCTTCCTCAAAACCAAGTCCTTTTAATACTTTTTGAATATCCCCTTCAATAGTGCCTGCACCCAAATGATCCAACTCAGCATAAAGTTCACTGATACGTTGGCTCAGATGCATGATTTGATCATCATCGGCGCTGTGCGTGAGTCCGTGGGTTGTAAGTTCTAACTCTTCATTGATTTCCTTGACTCTGTCAAAAGCAGCATAGGCTGCTTCCATAACCGTAAGGTTTGGATCAATAGAAATCTCCTGTTTAAGGTAGGCCATACTGGTCGGTCTGTCGATCAGTCCTGAATCTGCTTCCACCAGTCCGGCGATGATCTTAAGCAGGGTTGATTTTCCGGTCCCGTTCCGGCCTATCAGCCCTACTTTCTCGCCCATACGAAGCGAAAAGGTGACGTTATCAAGTAATGTTCTGTCTCCGAATTTGGTGTTGATATCCTTCACTAATAGCATAGCGGGCGCAAAGGTAGGGAATGTAAGGGGGATCCCTATCAAAGGTTAATAAACAGGAATAAACTAGCTGATTTACAGCCAGTTACGACAGTGTGGCACACCTAGGTGTGCCACACTGTCGTAACTTATTAATCGTGAGATGGTTAGGAGATGTTTTAACACTTTTTCAAATTTGAGTTTTAATTCAGATTTGGTTGCTCTGGAAGTTGAGCCAGAACACTGTAAACGTCTCCCTTATGGTGCATCACCTGGTTCCAAAGTCGGGATGGCTTTGACTTGAAAACATAGTTGGCATGAGCTTCGGCTGTAATCCAGGAGCTGGCATCCAACTCCTCAATGAGCTGACCGGGAGACCAACCCGAATACCCTACAAAAAACCGGATGTTTTCACTTTTGACCAGTTCCTGGGCAATCAGGAATTTGAGTTTCTCAAATTCCCCACCCCAGAAGACTCCGGGGGCAATTTCTGTACTGCCGTCCAGTAGGAGCCCCACATTATGGATATAATGAATTGTATTGGTGGAAACCGGACCACCGTAATATGCAGGTGCTTCAATCTGGGGAAAATCCTCAACCAGTTCGGTGATGCTGACCGTGAGTGGTTTATTGATGATAAAACCAACCGTGCCTTCATCTTCCGCATGGTCAGTAACCAAAATAACCGCTCTGCGGAAATTTGAATCCTGCATAAAAGGTTCCGCTACTAGCAGACTCCCGGTATGTACTTCATACTTCATCATTTATTCAAACGATGTAACCGTGGCTTCTTTATCTATTTTTTTGACAAATCCTCCCAGAACTTTACTTCCGAATTCAACATATTCCATTATACCATTTTCCCGCATGGTTTCTATCGTATTGGTCCATTGAACGGAGGATGTTAGTTGATGCAGTAATTTATGCCTTATTGTATCCGGATTGAGTGTAGGATCTGCATCCACATTTTGGTACACAGGACATACAGGGGCATGGAAGACGGTTCTGTCAATCGCTTCTGCAAACATATCTCTGGCAGGCGTCATCAGCGGGGAATGAAACGCTCCCCCTACAGGGAGCAGAATGGCTCGTTTGGCACCGGCTTTTTTGCAGGATTCAATAGCCATTTCAACAGAAGGTGTTTCCCCCGAAATCACAACTTGTCCGGGACAATTATAATTTGCCGCAACAACAATCCCAGGGGTATCAAGACAAATTTGGTGAACAACTTTGTCATCCAGGCCAAGGATAGCTGCCATCGTGCTATTTGTGATTTCACAGGCTGCCTGCATAGCTGATGCCCGGGCGGCAACCAATTTTAATCCGGCTTCAAAATCAAGGGCTTTGGCTGCAACGAGGGCAGTAAGCTCGCCCAGCGAATGTCCTGCAACTGCATCAGGCACTCCCGCTTCCTTTGATTGGTAGGTTGCATAGCTATATAAAAAGACTGCAGGCTGAGTTATTTCAGTCCGCTTCAGTTCTTGCTCTGCACCATGAAACATCAGCTCCTTAAGGCCATATCCGAGGATTTCGTCTGCCTGATCGAAGAGGTACCTAATGGAAGGAACCTGGTCATATAATGCAGATCCCATACCCGTCAGTTGAGATCCTTGTCCCGGAAAAATAAATGCTCGTTTGTTTGCCATTAACTTAAGTCTGATGATATCAATTGTAAAAACTCATTTCGGGTTTCTACTTTATTAAACTGTCCTGTAAAGGCAGAGGTCGTAGTCCTGGAGTTTTGTTTTTGTACGCCCCGCATCATCATACACATATGACGAGCCTCGATCACCACTGCACATCCAAGTGGCTTGAGGGTTTCATCAATACAATGCAGCACTTCATGCGTAAGCCGCTCCTGGACCTGCAACCTACGTGCAAAAATATCAACCACTCTTGGAATTTTACTCAACCCAACAATATGTCCGTTTGGAATATAGGCTATGTGGGCCTTCCCAAAAAACGGAAGCATATGGTGCTCGCACAAGGAATACAATTCAATGTCCTTCACAATGACCATCTCGCTGTATTCTTCTGCAAACATAGCTGACAACAGCACCTTGGAGGGATTGAGGTCATAGCCATGGGTCAGAAATTGTAGCGCCTTGGCGGCACGCTCAGGTGTTTTGAGCAGGCCATCCCGTTGCGGATCTTCCCCGATCAAACGGATGAGTTCAGCATAATTGGTTTGCATGGCCAAGGTTGACTCCTGGGCATACTGTTCGTTTTTACTGTATTTTGGCATTTAAAGCGAATAAAGTGAGGTAAGATAAATGTTTGCGTTTCAATTTTGAGTAAAAACCTGGTCTAATTTTAACCAAAGAATATGTCTTTACCGCATCCATTTTCTTAACAAAGTGATTCTCCAAAGGTTGAAAGTCATTGCATTCCTCCTCGTAAACTATACATCCTATTTTAAGGGGCAAAACACTATATTTCATCTATTCCTGCTGGCCCTCATCTATAAATCTGCCGGGGAATCAAATGCCTGTTTAAATTTGCGTTGTGACCCAAGTTCGGAACCGTAACCGCCTATTCCGCTTTCTGCAGTTTGTGCAGCGACCCTGGGTTATCCATGGGGTTTTCTGGGCTATGGTTTTTATCTTGATGTTGATGGCTGGAAATGATAATGGTACTTCGGTGCTCGAAATAGCCAGAATAGTGATCAACATTGCCTTCTATATGTTGGTGGTTTATATCAACCTGGGATACCTGATCCCACGGTTTCTAAATCAGAAAAACTTCATGACCTATGTATTGCTGCTCCTGGCCATGGTCGCAGTATTTACACCGATCAAGGTGATGCTTCTCTATATTACGTATGAAGAGGTTGATCCAAGGGAATTCCTCGTCATGAACCAGCATACTATTTTCCTCTTGCTCTTTACCATTGCCGGAGGATCCACGATCATCAAGATTATATCTGACTGGCAGCGCCACCAACGTGACCGCAAGGAACTGGAAACCCAGCGGATGCAATCAGAAATAAAGTTTCTCAAATCACAGATCAATCCTCATTTCCTCTTTAATACGCTCAATAGCCTTTATGCACTGACACTGAAGAAATCAGACAAGGCACCGGAGATCGTAATCAAGCTTTCGGAAATGATGAGGTATATGCTTTATGAAAGCAATGAGCGCCGGGTCCCGCTGCAAAAGGAAGTCAATTATATTCAGAACTACCTGGCCCTGGAAGCCTTACGGCAGTCAGGACATGCAGATATACGTTTTAATGTAGAAGGGCAAATCACTGATCAGACGATTGCTCCATTGATATTTATTCCATTTCTGGAAAACAGTTTCAAACATGGTCTTAATCACCAGATCAGCGATGGCTATGTACATGTTACCATGAAAGTGTTGGACAATAAACTACTACTTCGTATACTCAACAGCAAACCGGCTCAGTTACCCCAACCTTCAGAAAAAGCAAGTGGGGGCATCGGATTGGCCAATGTGCAACGCCGGCTTAATCTGCTCTACCCTAACCAATATAAACTCGACATCGAGGATAGTGACCAAGAACATATTGTTGAACTTTCTTTAGCTTTAACAGCCTAATTTTTTAAATCCGATTTACTATGATGAATACATTGATCATCGACGACGAACCATTAGCACTGGATGTATTGGAAACATACATCAGCCAAATGCCTGAGCTTAACCTGGTTGCAAGATGTTCGAATGCCCTGGAAGCAAATGAAATGCTGAGGAAAAACCAGATTGACCTTATCTTCCTGGACATCCAGATGCCACAATTGTCAGGCGTGGATTTTATTAAAGCCCTGCCCAATCCTCCGATGTTTATATTCACCACCGCCTTTAGCAATTATGCAGTTGAAGGCTATGAGTTGAATGCCATTGATTATCTGCTCAAGCCGATTTCTATTGACCGTTTTATGAAGGCAGTCAATAAAGCAATTGAACAATTTGAATTACGGAAGCGTGAGGAGACAACAGAGGGCAGTGGTCCTGGTGAGGGCGTTGAATTCTTTTTTGTCAAAGCAGATAAGAAACTCGTCAAGATCAAGTATGATGAAATCCTGTACATCGAGGGTCTAAAAGATTATGTGATCATAAGACTTGAAGTAGGCCGCGTTGTAACACTTCAAACGATGAAGAGTCTTGAAGATAAATTACCGTTAACTAAATTTAAACGCATCCACAGATCGTACATCGTATCGATTGATAAGATCCACGCAGTGGATGGTACCTCCGTAGATGTCTTTGAAAAGGGCCAGATCAAACAACTCCCAATCGGTAAAAACTATAGGGATGAGATACTGGAGATCGTGAATAAGAACAAGCTCTAGACGGAACCCGTTTAAATTTGCCAAGACAATCATAGCAATAAATGGATGAAAAGGATGTCGAACTCCCTGGGCCCGACGGTGATCTGGTAATTGCTCGATGAAATAACTTAAACTTTGCATAGCTCTGATTTGCAGGCCAATATATTAAATTAATTTCTAATATATAGAAATCAGTTATATTTTATTAAAAGCACTGAATAGCCCTGCCCTAAATGGGGGTAATTGGGATAAGGCGAGAAGAAAAGGAAAATCAATTCGAAATAGGTGCCCCCATTTAGGGGGTAAAGGGGGTAAAGAGCTTTCAATCATCTCCCCCTTTTCAGGTCGAGAGGTTCAAAGTAAAATCCAAATGAAACGAAGAATAAAATTAATGCTGCTTATCTGATCACAGAAAGCAACTGTGTCATCACCCCATGGGTATGATTCACCTGCATGTAATAGAGTCCTGCAGGCAATGCACCGATATCTATCTGATGGTGCTTCTGATGGATATCATCATAGTTTCTGATGATTCTGCCTTGCGGATCAACCAGCGATACAGACTCGATTGCTGTTTTGCCATTGAGGTGAATATTCACAAAGTCTTGAGCAGGATTAGGATAGACAATAAGTTTGTAATTATCCTTCGATGAATTTCCGCGATCATATGTGAGGATAACTTCATCGCCCTCAACATCGTATAGTGTTCCATCCGCTCCCATAGCAGTAGCTGCATGGAGCGAAATTGGAATTTGGATTATTCCATCATCCTCTTTGAAACCTTCAAAATCATCAGTAATGATAAATGTTATCGTCCCGATTACCCCAAATCCGCTCGCTCCATTTCCTTCGGCTTTTGCATAACCAGCGTCAATACGTCCTGTCCAAGGAACTTTACCTAAGGAAATAGCAGGAGAACCTTCTGCCAACCATGAATTCTGATGAAAAGTTACCGTTACAGAAGAAGAATCCATCATTGCAGGAGGAATATTCACAGAAAACTTCGCTCCCTTCATGTCCAGAACAGGCACATTCGCATTTCCAAAAGCAACATCAAGAATAACTACATCACCAGAATCAAGAGAAAACTGAACAGGTATTAGTGAAAACTGGTATGGGAGTTTTTGTTGAACATCCTTTACCACTACGTCATGAGCACGATAATAATGTTCATTTATGATATCTACATCAGCAGCAGTTATTGTACCATCCCCATTAGCATCAAGATATTGCGTTCCAAGGTTGTTTCCGGAATAATTCCAGTTATCAGCATGCTGTCCAAACCAGATTTCAGGATTATTATAAGAACGAACAGGACCGGTTTCGCCCAACCTGTATCCCATTGTCAGCAGGTCGCTCATATCTACACGACCATCAAGATCGGCATCTCCTGGCCATACACAATCACGAATGCAGGCACAGGATTCTACTTCTGGCGCTTCGATGACATTCATATCTACCTTGACCAGGTAACAAAGATTAGAAGGCTGAATGCAGTAATAATATTCAAAGTGATCTGCACCGATATAACCTGCTTCAGGCTCGTACACCAACATGTTAAAAGCTTCTATTGCCTCGCAAGGCAACTCAATGGTATTGAGTCCTGCATAATTTACCAATTCCCCATGCTGAGGTTCCTGGGTAATTATATAAGAGAAGTCAGTATAAGCAATTGGATAATCGATTGTCAGCGGAAGATTCTTGGTCGTCTGAAATTGGTACGTGAAAACATTTTCAGGCTCCAGATCAGTCACATGGATAAATACGGTTGCGGTCTCACAATAGACTGTGTCTTCAAAGCATGATGTATACGTGAATTTGTCAACCCCTCTATAACCGGGAAAAGGGCTATAGGTGAAAGAACCATTACCAGACTCTAACAAAGTTCCCTTGCTTGGATTGGTATAAGAAGTCAGGTCATAATCAAGCAAGTCATTATTCAATACATTGAAACTGACACTCAAGGCAGGTCTGACATAAAACTTATCATCCCGGGCCTGAATATTGATTGCTTTTTCGTAAACGGTTATATAATACGCCCTCGTAACTTGTCCAGCAAGTCCAACCCTAAAGGTGTCATTACCGGTAAATCCTTCGTTTGGTGTATATACCCATGTAGCAGGACCAATAGCATCAAGCTCACCATTGGTCGGAGTAACTTCAACTGTAAATCCTTCAAAAGGAGTTAATACCTCAAGTTGTTCCTGATTCAGAAGATATTTCTGGAAGGTAAGCTGATCTTGAAGATTGGGGTCACGAACCAAAACATGAGCAGTTCCCTGCGAACAATTACCTGCGGAATCGCAGGCTATATATTGAATCCAGGTATCACCGGTAAAATCAACATCTGGGGTAAAAAGAATTGAATCTCCTGTGGCATTGATAGAGGCAGAACCTGAGTTAATAACAGAAACTGAGGCTAGAAAGAAAGATCCGGCTGTAGCGGAGTCATTCTGAAGTACAGCCAAAGGAACATTAATACCGCCCAAATCAATTACATATTGATCTCCATTGGTGACCACAATCTCATTGCTGACAGTGAATCGATACCACTTTGTGACTGGATGGATTGGGGAGGATAGCGTGAAATAGGTAACAATATAGTCCGTGGTCCCTACCGCACCTGGAACAGGCGTAAACATCACCTTGAGTGTATTACTAGCACCAATTGAAATCCCGGCATTACCTAGTTGTGAACTCTCTGGCTGAACTTCACCATAAGCGTAATCCGTGTCTGCAGCAAACTGATCTGAATAACTTGATCCAGTGCTTTTGAGATTGACAAGAATGGGATCGGCTAGTTGTGAAAAGGCTAAAGGCATTGCCAGGAGTGAAAAAATCACTACCAAAATGGTCTGTATATGTGACAGAATCTTCATTTTTGGTTCCCGTAGGTTGGACTATCAGTTATAAAAGCGTGTGCAAGATAGTAACTTCAAACCGTTGAAGATCACTTTTATAGTAAAAATATTGCTTATTCTTTTCGCATACGCATAATCAACTGATTTACAACATAATAATGTTGTGTAAAAATTATGAAACCTTGTAAATAACTACTTAAATATAGTTAATTACCATATCTTCTGATCACTATATCAGTTATTTACAAAATCCAAAAAAATGTATAATATTTGTCATTATGCGTGAGAGCAAACTTTACAAAGCTATCATCCGGCTTAGTGGTCATGAACTAAACAGGCTTCATCGTTTTATCCTAAGTCCCTTTTTTAATCGCAATGATTCCATCGTTCACCTTTTTGAATGGATAAAAAATGATCTCAAGGAAGAAATGACAGAGCCTTTTGCTAAAGAAGTACTTTGGAGTGTCTGTTTTGGCAAAAAGGAACAATTTGATGACGGTCGATTTCGAAAACTCCAAAGTGATCTTCTCCGCTTGGTTGAAGAGTTTTACGCTCAGGAAGTATTTGAAGCAAATTCGATTCATAAGGCTAAGTACTTGCTAGAAGCTATCTATGACCGAAATTTGACTGAACTCCAAGCGAGTGCTTTGAAAACAGCGAAACGCTTTGCAGAAGAGCAAATTCTAAAACCAGCCTCCCATTATTATTACAAATACGAAATTGAGCAACGTACTTTTTTATTGAACAGGTTTCAAACAGAGCGAAGCATTAAGTCTAACATTGAAGATATAGCTAGAAATCTTGATAGATTCTACCTAGCTGAAAAATTAAGATACTATTGCACTATTCTCGATCATCAAAATTTGATTGAAATAGATTATAAAATGCTATTTATTGATGAAATAATTGAGCATGTTAAATCGAATGATTATAGTGACACTCCGCCTATTAAAATATATTATCAAATTCTGCTTTGCTATAAGGAGCCTAACAATCGCCAACACTTTGACAGTATAAAGGAGTTGATAAAAAAACATATTCACATCTTTCCAGAAATTGAAGTTGCAGAAATTCTTGATTCCGCTTTAAACTATTGCATAAAACAAACAAATCAAGGACATTCAGAATTTGTCGTGGAGGCTTTTAATTTATATCAAGAATGGCTACCACGTGGATTACTCCTCGTTCAGGGTAAGTTAACACCCTTTCATTTTAAAAACATCGTATTTGCAGGGCTTCGTTTAAATGAATTCGATTGGGTTGAAAAATTTATTCATGATTACAGTGTCCATCTTGATGAAAAGCATAAATTTAATGCAATAACCTTCAACTTGGCTCAACTCTATTTTTATAAGAAAGAGTATAACAAGGTAATTCAGCAATTAAGTCAAGTAGAGTATGATGATATTACATACAACTTGAATTCTAAGACTTTGCTGATGGCCAGTTACTATGAGCTTGATGAAATTGAGGCTTTAGGATCTTTATTGGACGCTTTTCGTATTTACTTAAACAGAAATAAAGATATACCTTCAACTAGGCGAAAACACTATCTGAATACTATCAGCCTGATACGTAAACTTGCCAAAACCATACAAGGTGATATTCCTAAAGTTGAAAAACTAATTCAAGAGGTGGAGACCACCCAGGGCGTTGTCAGCAAAAACTGGATTCTTGAAAAACTGGCAGCATTGAAATAATCAGAGAGTGTGAAGGATTATGTGAACATATTTTAATGGATCTATAAGATGGCCACTGGCTCAAACTTCACTGACACTTTTTGATCTGGTTACTGAAAAAAAATGTTAAAGTTATTTTTTAAACAAATTATTCTAATTATTTACCTTAATATTACTCATTCATCTTTATTTACTGCTCGTTTCGTACACTTGGCTTACACCCAAACTCAAGGGCTATTGAATAGACTAGTCGTTAAACTTTTATCATATGAAGCACTAATTTGTAGCACACCGAAGTAGGCGTTTTTACTGCTTACTATCCCTCCTTTATTTTTACTTTTTCTCGTTCTATAGATCAATTGTGACCGGCAAAATGATTGACAAACTTCAATCAATGGTTGGAGTACGCATGGGTTATTTGCAGATTTTTAGGTTTTAGAGATCTTGGTCTTTACTTACCTAAAATGCTCCAACAGGTACATTTTGATTTCTATATCATAAACAGTTCAAGATAGGTTGCAATTGGTTATCAAACCAATCCGGCTGACCTATGCCATTTCTAAAACTTTAAATTTTTTAATCATGAGAATGCATTTCAATCTGCTCTACAGCAGAGCCACACAACTCGTCGTGGCAGTTCTATTGGTAGTGTCTTTAACAAGTTCACATCCGAAAGCACACATTTGGAATTACGCAAATGAAGCGGCTGTTCAATGTGTTTTGGATGTAGATGGCACACAACTGGCTCAGGAAGCAAAAGATTTGCTTGCTGAAACCTTTCAAATCTCTGCTGCCCAGGTCACTGCCGTTTATTGTTGCCAACTAATTGATGGTCGCTATAAATACAATTGTACGATACCTGTCAACAACAGCGGATATGTATATTTTACCATTTCCGGGGGGCAGATTATTGAAGATGACCTTGAAGGCTTTTGAGTCCCCAACTCATGGGATTTGAATAGAAAAACCTATCTCAACAACCATGTGTAATTTGGATTTCCTTCTCTGTGGATTGTATTCAAAGAGGAGGAAATTTTATTTTTATGATCGAGTGATGCCATTAAGTTCTATTTTAGGCGATCCAAAATATCTAAGCAGAAAGATTTGTAATAAAACAACAACAAACCTGGTATCGATGTCAACCTTTCACTTTTAATCTACCTTTGCGACCAAGAAATATACCCTATATGAAGATTTTACCTTACCTATTCCTGCTTTGCCTTCTGACCGCGTGCGGGCCTTCCGTCAAGGAAAGAAAAGACGCCGTCGATACAGCCTTCGCTGAATATCAAAAGGTTCCTGCTGATAGCTCTGCCCAAAAATTAGTGACCACGCTGGCTGATTATTCCAGTTCAAAGGCTCGCATCGAAGACAAAAACATGACAGCAGACACTATACTCAAATTTATAGCGCTGAATATGTTTAATGACTCTACATTCAGGCTAAATGAACCGCGCGCCAGACTTTATATCGACGCAGTGGAAGCAGCCGTAAAAGCCGAACCCGCCCTGGCCAAAGCCCCTGAAAATCTCCACCATGCAGCAGAGACTGCTCGTACGCTTCGTGATATTCCGAAAGCCATCGAGCTCTATGACTGGATCATAGCCACCTACCCTGCTCATCCCAGAGCTGCTACCTCCCTATTCCTGAAGGCTTTTACCTATGACAATGACTTGAAGGAGTTTGACAAGGCAGAAGTGTATTATAATGATTATCTGAATAAGTATCCGAATGATGAATTTTCCGAGTCCGCTAAGTTCCTGCTCGACAATCTCGGAAAGTCTGAAGAGGAATTGAAGAAAATGCTGGAGGAGAAATCGAAGGAGAATGTACAATAGCTATCAACTGTCAGCTATCAGGAAAATTATACTTTCTTTTCTAGCGTAAAACTTAAAGTGCACTAAACAATTTTTATTTGTTGTTTGTCGAAGGGACTTAGGGCGGTGCCGTTGACTTCTGCTTCTGCTTCGAGGTAATATTCTGACTTGACGTTTTTTAGCGCTTTCGCGGTATTGACCAGCTTCTTGAGCACAAAGTTCTTGTCCCCCAGTTCATCCATATCTGACTTCACAATCGAGAACGGTAATTCAAAATCCATAAGGATGACCTCATGAGCTGGGACTTCAATTTTTTCTACCAACTCGATCTCTCCTATTTTGTACTGATCGGTGAGTTTGTTTTTAAACCTGCCCCGAATATATTTTTCTGTCAGCGTGATCTTGATTTTAGTCACTGTCTGCAGATGCATGGACTCAAATCTGAGTTTGCCTTCGATGACACCAGATGACTCTGATACTTCATCAGGTATGATCATCTCGATCTTCACCCCTTCTATACCCAGCCATCTTTTTACTTTTCCAAACATGTTTTTAGTTTCTGCCCCTTTCCGTTTACAATTTACCGTTTACTATTTACCAATTACCACTAAACAAATCTCCTCATCCACGACTCTCCCAACGGCACAGTCCAGCAGTTGATGTAATCCTTTCTTGTACTGACCAGATTATCAAATACCCGCGTATCCATCTTTACTCTGCCGCTTTCGACTACTGCCTTCAAACAGGCTAATGGGGTGATATGCAATTGTTCATCCTGATCCAGCCAGGCAACATTGTTTCTCTCTAACAGCTTATGGCCGTATTTCACTTCAAGGCTTTTGACGAAAGCCACTGATTTATCGATCGAACACCCGCTGGGGGGGGACATGGTCTCATCGACGACCAGCACCACAAACAAATCGTGCATGATTCCACCGATAGCCCTGAGCTCATGATTGTGGCTAGTCCACTGCGTACAAAATGCCTCAATATCAGCATTGATCTGCTGGATATCCCCAACCTCAAATGGCTTGTCGGCCTGGTATATCCAGACTCTCGATTCATCCGGGAAGGCAAGAAGATTTCTCATTTTTTAAATCCTGTTTTATGATATTTTTATGGGCTAAAGCCCGAAATTTATCTTTCCCGCGACTTGAAAGTCGGGGCTATTCAATTTGATCCTGCTTGCTTTTTTGCTCCATTTGAGCCCCTTTTAGGGGGTTGGGGGCAAAACGGGGCTTTTCAATCTAACTTGTTAGTCCCTAAATCCCCTAAAGGGGACTTGAAATTACCATTTAAGCCCCCATTTAGGGGGTTGGGGGGCAAAACGGGCCTATTCAATTTGATCCTGCCTGCTTTTTCCCCTTTTAATCTACATTTAAGCCCCCTTTAGGGGGTTAGGGGCAAAACGGGGCTATTCAATTTTGATCCTGCCTGCTTTTTTTCCCTTTTAATCTACATTTCAGCCCCCATTTAGGGGGTTAGGGGGCAAAACGGGCCTATTCAATTTGATCCTGCTTGCTTTTTTGCTCCATTTAAGCCCCCATTTAGGGGGTTGGGGGCAAAACGGGGCTTTTCAATTTGATCTTCCTAGCCTATCCTACTCAACACCAACTCCGACAAATCATACACCATCACCTCCTCCTGCTTATCCGCTGCCTTTACACCATCCGAAAGCATTGTCATACAAAACGGGCAATTGGCTACAATAGTTGCAGCTCCCGTCTCCATCGCTTCTTCAACTCTTTCAATATTAATGCGCTTATCCCCCGGCTCATCTTCCTTAAACATCTGCGCACCTCCTGCCCCACAGCATAATCCGTTTGAACGGGAACGACTCATCTCCTTAAGTTCAACTTTCAGGTGCGCCAGGACCTCTCTAGGCACTTCATATACTCCATTTACCCTACCCATATAACAGGAGTCATGATAGGTAACGGTCATTGGTTCCATTCCTTCCTTCAGCTTTATTTTTCCATCTGTCAGCAGTTGATTGATGATTTGGGTATGATGGATGACATCGTAATGCCCACCTAAGGCTGGATATTCGTTTTTCAAGGTATTAAAACAATGCGGGCAGGATGCAATGATCTTTGTAATACCATATTGGCTCAGTGTACCAATATTCTGGTGTGCCAGCATCTGAAATAAAAATTCATTGCCAGCTCTTCGCGCAGGATCTCCTGTACATGCTTCTTCATCCCCAAGGATAGCAAAATCAATTCCCGCCTCATTCAATAACCTGACCAGCGCTACACTGATTTTCTGCGCCCGTGGATCATAGCTACCCGAGCACCCAACCCAGAATAAATATTCCGGCTTGCGTCCTTCGGCAGCAAGCTCTTGCATGGTTTTTATTTCACTATTCATATTCTTCATTGGCCCTTATATCCCCTAAAGTGGACATTATACGTATCTGGGATAAAATTACTTTTTAAATTCTTACCGGCTCCTAAACGTAGTAAAAGCACCACTTTCTCTGGTTGCTGAGCGAAGTCGTAGCATCATTTTTCACTTAACTGCTCTACCCACTTACTCCTTGCCTCTGGCACCTGCCATACGGAACCACTGTTTTCGAGTGCATTAAACATAGGCACCCACTCTGGCGGCCCTTTTGATTCCATGAGAATCTGGTACCTCCGCATCTGCAGAATAGGTTCAAGTGGATCAATCAGCACAGGACATGCTTCGACACATGCATTGCATGTAGTACAAGCATTGATCTCTTCAGGCGTAATGCGATCAAACAAAGAGAGCCCATCATCAAAATTTGAAATATCAAGAACCAGATGTTCACCAGCACTTTCTTTATTGATGAATTGTTTTGATCCTGTTTCAAGCTTCTTACACACCTCCTCCGTGCGATCACGAATATCCATCATGACTTTACGTGGTGATAATTTCTTCCCGGTCAGGTTAGCCGGACAAACTGCTGTACATCGACCACATTCGGTACACGTGTAGGCGTCCAGTATACTCTTCCATGATAACCCTGAAATATCTTTTGCTCCAAATTCCGGATTTGTATCTGTACCAGCTTGAGATTCAACACCGGAAGGCAATCCCAACATAGAACGTACTTCATGCATGATAACAGGCATGTTGGACATCTCACCTCTTGATCTGAGCCTGGCAAACCATGTATTGGGGAACGCAAGAAAAATATGGAGATGCTTGCTATACGGCAGATATACGATAAATCCGTAGACCACCAATACATGTAACCACCAACCTATCCGCTCCATCCAAATCAACCAATCGGCAGACCACCCACTAAATAACATAGGTCCTAGCCATCCGCTCACAGGCAGATATCCAGTGGAAGGATAATGCTCCTGATTTATCTGCTGCAGGACAGTATCTGCACTATTCATGAGCAGTATAGCCATCACGAGTATAATTTCTGCAAGGAGTATCAAATTTGCATCAAGTCTGGGCCATGCGGTCATTTCAGCTTTCCAGAAGCGTGAAATTTTTAGTATATTTCTTCGGGTCAGAAAGATAATAGTAGCCACAAAAGCAAGGGCAGATAGAATTTCTATCAGTCCAATCGCCATGGTATAAAACCAACCCAGGTAACTGGCAAAAAAACGATGGGTTCCAAAGAATCCGTCTATTAAAATTTCAATAAGCTCCACTTGCGTAAGCAGGAAAGCCGTATAAATAAATAGATGCAAGATCGCAGGAATGATTAGCTTAAACATCTTCTGCTGACCGAAAGCTACCAGCAACACATTTCTCCAACGCTGTGCATCATCGCCTGAAATTTTTTCTGGTTTTCCGAGTTGGATATTTTTCCAAATCCGGTAAAATTGTTTCCCTGCCCAAGTAAAGGTGATCAGCGTAAGGATAGTGAAGAGGATGATATTGACAGGCATCTGCGTGTTGACTTATCGACAAACAAAGATTAGTAATTTTCCACATCTCTGCCTACTTTCGCCAAACAATACTTTCAACCTGCTTGTCAGAAGACGTTCCAGGCTGAAGAACCCAATATGGTTTATGAAAATATTAGATCAGGCACAGATAAAGCAGAAAATCAAGCGATTAGCGATAGAAATTCTGGAGAATAATTTTGAGGAAAAATCCATTGTCCTGGCCGGGGTCAATAACAACGGGACCGGTTTTGCGAAGCTTCTGGAGAAAGAACTGAAGAAAATCACTGAAATCAGCATTCAGATTGTAACCATACGCCTCAATCCTGCCGCTCCCCTCTCTGTACCCATCGAAATAAATACCCCTGTAGAATCCCTCAAGGGCAAAAGCATCATTTTAGTTGATGATGTGGCGAATACCGGTAGAACAACCTTTTATGCTTGCAAGCCAATTCTGGATATCATTCCGAAGAAACTTGAAGTTGCCGTACTCGTCGATCGCAAACACAAGACATTCCCCATCTATCCAAAATATGTGGGCTTTTCGCTGGCTACAACCCTAAAGGAAGATATAGACTTGAAGATCCTCAACACCGAGGAATGGGGTGTTTATATGAGCTAACCATCAGCCGATCTGTATTAAATAGCATTTCAATTTTTACGAACTACTCTGTGGTTGAGACCTGAAGAGCCCGCAGGTCATCCTTGATCTGTGGCATCATTTTCAAAGCCTCCTGATAACCGATATCATACATCTCTTTGATCTTGGTAAAATTAAAACGGCTGTATTGATAGATGGCCTCAGGTTCGATAAGCATATCACAATATTTGAGTTCCGGCTCAATGGTATTGATGGCGGCGAGATTGAATGTCCTGGCAGCAACACCGGCAATCGTATTGACTTCGCCAAAGGCAAGTACTTTTCTCGGAATAAGATTGACGGCAATGACATATGAAGCCATATCTCTGATGGGTGAAACCGGAAGGTTCATTAATAAACCACCATCCACATACCAATGATCACCAATATGGATTGGTTGATACAACACCGGAATGGAAGCCGAAGCAACAATCACATCATGGAGGGTACCTGTACTTCTGATTTCAGCTTTCCCCGAATTGAGATTTGAGATCGCCACATAAAGTGGTTTTTTCAATTCTTCAAATGTCTTTTCAGCAACATAGCGGTTAAGCATTTTACGGAGGAACGAATGGCGAACAAAACCTTTGTTGGGTAGCCGCAATGAAAACATCCAGATCAGACTTCGCTCACTTGCGATCGTCATGATTTCCGCAGGGGTATATCCATGTGCATACATCACGCCAACGATACTTCCTGCACTTGTCCCTGATATGACCGACGGAAAAATTCCATGCTCCTCAAGAGCTTGTAATACACCAATATGGACTACACCTCTTGTGCCGCCGCCTGACAATGCTATACCTACCTGATGCATTCCGTTGTGTTAAGTCTATCTATAACGCAAGGATCGGGATAATGATCATGACAGACACCTGAAATCGTCCGTTTTGCTCAGTCTTTTTTCAATGCAGGCAACATACCCGGCACATATGGGGCACCTGCTTCTTGCAATTCAAGTTTGAATCGTTTGAAATCCTGATCTAAAAGGAGTCTAACCGCTGGAACCATTTCATTCAACTGTCGTTCCACAAGATCAAGGCTCATTTGATGTGTGCCCGTTGGGGCAGAAGTACTATACTTGCTTTCATACACAACTTTACTTATTCTATCCGCAATTGAAGGTGAGGTCGTTAAATCAAGCTGAGCCTTCAATGGATCACCATAAAGGGCTTCTTGCATGGTTTTAATTTTTTCTTCAAAAATCAAAACCGATTCCAGCCATTTCTCTTCCGGCTGCTCCATGTTTGTGATCGCTTTTCGAATGAGGGTGAGTTCACCGGAAGCTGCAATGAGTGGATTGGATACACTCTGCAGCAGTCGTTGCAATTCCTCTGCACGTAGTTTGAATTCAACCATTGAATTCGGATCATCAGCAGGAAGTACTTTGTTTTGAAGCGAAATCACTTTAAAGGAAACAGGCTCGCCGAGCAACGTCATTTTTTCATCTTGCCATCTGGACAATGAAGCTGTATACGTACCAGAGGCAACCCTTGTACCTTCAGTAATACCCGCGAATGGGTTATAAAAACCTGGACCACCTGATCTCACAGGATCCTTTGCCGCAGTTCTCAGGTCCCATGATACTCTCTGCAAACCGGATTGATCCGCAGGTGAAGGTATTTTACGTATGATATTTCCCTGATCATCTTTGATGATGATGTATAAGCGCGCCTTTTCTTCCTTTCTTTCTTTATCCAGTTGCTCAAAGGTCGGATACACATTGTCTTTACCTGCTTTAGCTAGTTTCTCATCCTCTTTAATACGCTGATCTTTAGCTGAAACTATTTTATCTTTCACATAATACGAAATCAAAGCTTCAGCACCCAGGTTGGTACCTTGATAATAGCTGTCCCCCTGGAAGCCATTTTTTGGAAGACCTAACGGATAACTGATTTCAAAACTCAAGGCATCTCTGACGGGCAACATCACAGCCTCTTTACTGATATTGTCTTCCTTAAGTTGTCGCAATACGGAGTAGTCATCTAACACATAAAACCCTCGTCCAAAAGTCGCAAGGACAAGATCATTTTCTCTCTGTTGAATGGCAATATCCTTCACGGCTACAGTCGGAAGCCCGTTGGCCAGTTTCTTCCAGCTCTTACCGCCCGAGTTAGAAACAAAACAACTAAATTCAGTGCCGACCAATAATAGATTTGGATCTACATGATCCTCAGCTATAGCATATGCAGAGCCGCGTTCAGGCAGATTGGAAGAAATATTTGTCCAGGTCTGGCCCTTATCTTTGCTCACAAAAACATAGGGATTGAAGTCACCATATTTGTGATGATTAAAACACGCATAGACAACATTCGCATCATGTGATGATGCTATGATCATATTGACAAATGAGGTATCAGGTGCGTTAGGTATATCATCTATTTTCTTCCATGTCTGACCACGATCAGTGGTCACCTGGATCAAACCGTCATCAGTTCCTGCATACAGAAGATTCGCATCCAGAGGTGACTCAGCTAAAGCCACTATATTACCATACTGGGAAGTGGATTGATTTTTTGCAACTGCATCCACACTCCATATCCTTCCCATCACTTTCAGTTTATTTCTGTCAATCTGGCGTGTCAGATCTTCCCCCAGCACCATCCAGTTGTTTCCTCTGTCCTCACTCACAAAGACTTTGTTTGCAGCAAAGTATAACCGACCTGGCTGATGAGCACTGATGACTAATGGCGCATCCCAATTCCATCGATAAGAGGCCTCTCCATTGCGTTCATGTGGTTGAATGCCTAATTCTTCGCCACTGAGTTTGTCATAACGGACTAGACCACCATACTGACTCTGCGCGTATACAATATTTGGATTTTCCGGATCAATCTGTGTTTCAAATCCATCCCCTCCATGTGTCACAAACCATTGTTCGTTTGAGATCCCATTACCTGAAATAGTACGTGACGGGCCACCAAGACTAAAATTATCCTGCGTACCACCATAGATGTTATAGAAAGGGGTGGCATTGTCTACAGATACTTTATAAAACTGTGTAACTGGCAGGTTAGCTTTAAAATGCCATGTTTTAGCCAGATCCCATGATTCATAAACACCTCCATCACAACCGGCCAATAGATGGTCGTTATCAGCAGGATCTATCCATAGACAATGGTTGTCAACATGCTTGAAATCTTCCCCTACATTATCCCATGACTTGCCACCGTTATTGGAAACCTGCATCCAGGTGTCCATTGAATAAATCCTGTTTTTGTTGACTGGATCTGGCACGAGTTCAACATAATAATTGCCGGATGCAACGTAGTCGCTCATCTTTTCCCACGATCCACCTCGATTAGTGCTGCGAAACAAGCCCCCTTTGCTCATGGCTGCCTCCACCATGGCATAAATAACTTCAGGATCAAGTGGCGAAATGGCAAGGCCGATTCGGCCGATATCCACAACAGGTAAGCCCTTTGCTGCCTTGTTCCAAGTCAGACCACCATCAACAGATTTATATATTGTAGAATTAGGTCCACCTCCCAGGTAGGTGAATACATGTCTTCTCCGTTGAAATGAAGAGGCATATAGGATATCTGGATTGCGCGGATCAGCCACAATATCATTTACGCCAGTATGCTCATCGATCTTTAAAACCTGATCCCAGGTTTTACCGCCATCTTTTGTGCGATAGAGACCACGGTCCCCACCTGCGGACCAAAGTGGTCCTATGGCTGCTACAAAAACGATTTCGGAATTCTTTGGGTGAATAAGGATTCTGCCGATGTGCTCACTGTTTTTCAATCCGACATTTTGCCATGAGCTACCACCATCTATAGATTTATAAACACCATCTCCATAAGCAACAGAACGTTGATTATTATTTTCTCCTGATCCAACCCAGATCACATTTGGATTGTTGGGATCAATGTTGATCGTTCCAATGGAATAAGAACCTTCCTGGTCAAAAACCGGCTCAAAAGTGGTCCCTGCATTGGTTGTTCGCCATACACCACCTGAACTTACCGCCACGAAATACCGCTTATGATTTAAGGGATCAACGGCAATTTCTGAGATTCTGCCTGAAGTCAGCGCAGGGCCGATACTTCTGAATTTGAGTCCGGATATAGCCACCGTGTCAAATCCTGTTTTCACTTGTTTTGGTATGGATGCTTTCGAATCCTTATCTGACTTTGGTTTCTGGGCAAGGCAATAGCTCCAAGGAATCAAGATCGAAACCAGTAAAATAAGAGGGGCAAGAAACTTACCGAATGGATTTCTACATATCATTTTCATATCAGATTTAGCGGCTGTAAGATAAAGAATGCTATAAGAACATATCCGGATTTAGCCAGGCACTGTGGATTTGATAACTTGCCCTCTGAACCAATTCAAGTATGGAGTGTTTGTCAACAACATCACTCCGGAATATTATGAATGTTTTCCAGACAGATTATTCAAGATTAGGCCTTTGGAGCCATACGGATCTGGCTTACCTTAAACACGATCCATCTCTGGATCCGTTTATCGCCTACCCGGCTCTGAAGGAGTCCTTTAAGGACCTTATATCCAATCGTAAAAACTATAAAGTTGATCGTGAGTTATTGTTGAAAGTTCTAAAACAACAATATGAAAATTTGGAGATGGAATTCCCTTATCCGGACCATATCTTTTTAAGTGAGGACACTTTTACTATTACGACTGCCCATCAACCCACCTTACTCACAGGGCCCCTGTACCACATCTATAAGATAGCTTGTGCGATTAATGTTTCCAACCAACTTACCCAATCGTATCCGGACCAAAAATTCCTTCCGGTATTTGTAATCGGTGGCGAAGATCATGACTGGGCAGAGGTCAATCATTTTCATCTATTTGGACGTAAGTACCAATGGGAACGTACTGCTTCGGGATCGTGCGGCCGATTATCACTTTATGGTCTTGATACGCTCATCCAATCCGTGGTCGATTTATTTTCGAATAGTACCCATGGAAATGAAATCAAGGAACTGTTAGAGAGTTGTCTGCATAAAGGCGCAAACTACAGCCAGTTTCATCAATTACTCATTCATAAGTTGTTTAGCAATCACGGTTTGATTGTGCTGACCATGGATGATCCCGAACTAAAGAAAGCCTTTGCTCCGCTGATGGAAAAGGAGCTTAAAGAGCAATTTTCATTTCAACACGTTACGTCCACTCAGCATGCCCTCGAAAAAGCAGGATACAAAGCACAGGCTTATTGCAGACAAGTCAACCTGTTCTATATGTCAGGTGACCAAAGGGAACGAATTGACCAGGTAGATGGAGGCTTCCTGCGAGTGGAAAGCGGAGTGAAATATTCTCAGGATGAAATATTGAAGGAGCTGGATCAGTATCCTGAGCGATTCAGTCCAAATGTGATCATGCGTCCATTGTATCAGGAGTTTATCTTGCCAAACCTTGCGTATATAGGTGGTGGTGGAGAAATTGCCTATTGGCTTGAACGCAAATCCCAATTTGCCGCAGCAGGCATTCATTATCCGATGCTGATCAGGAGAAACTCATTGTTACTGATCGATGAATCCTCCATAGGTCAAATGAAAAAATCAGGTTTAACCTGGGAGGACATGCTCATGGACTTTGATTCCATAGTTAAAGGTTATTTGGTCCGTCACAGTCAGACCGACCTTGGATTTGAAGACGAGCTTAAGAGCATTAAATCTGCCTATGACGAATTAGCAGCTAAAGCTGATAAAATAGATCCGACGCTGGCGAAGGCCATTCTGGCCGAAGAAATCAAGCAGACAAAACAATTTGAACAGTTAGGTTCAAGACTTTTACGGGCGGAGAAACAACTTCAGGATACACAAATCAAACGAATTCAGAAATTGAAGGAGAAATTATTTCCTGAAAATGGTTTGCAGGAAAGACAGGAGAACTTTCTGTCTTTCTATGCACAATATGGACAATCATGGATCGACGCCATGATCACGATATGCGATCCATTTGTTGAAAAATTTACGGTTGTGGAGCTACAGGCGTAACAGATTTTCTTGGTTTTGACCTGTTTTCAATCAGCATCAGCAAGGTAGCGAGTCTCGTTCTGAGTTCACTTCTGTCCACTATAAAATCCAGAAAGCCATGTTCAAGTAAAAACTCGGAAGTCTGAAAACCTTCCGGAAGATCCTTTTTGATCGTTTCCCTGATGACCCGGGGGCCGGCAAATCCAATCAACGCGCCTGGCTCCGCAAGATTAAAGTCCCCAAGCATCGCATAACTAGCTGTCACTCCACCTGTAGTTGGATCGGTCATGAGGGAGATATACGGAATCTTAGCGGCTGCCAACTGTGATAATTTTGCGGATGTTTTAGCCATCTGCATCAGGGAAAACGCAGATTCCATCATTCTCGCACCTCCTGACCTTGAAATGATCATCAGGGGCATGGAATGCTTAATGCTATGGTCAATAGCGCGGCTGATCTTCTCTCCTACTACAGAACCCATACTGCCACCTATGAAACGAAAGTCCATGGCTGCGATCACCAGTGGTTGTTCATCAACGGAACCTGCTGCAACCGCCAGCGCATCGTCCAAACCGGTTTTTTTCCTGGCTTCTTCCAGTCGCTCTCCGTAAGGTTTGAGGTCAGTAAACTCGAGAAAATCATAGGAAATGATATCATCAAACAGTCTGGTGTACCCTTGATCCAATACGAGCTGGAAATACTCCTTTGAGCCAATACGCTCATGGTGCTGGCACTTCGGGCACTTATAAAAATTCTCCTTGAGATCTTTTGCGGTACTGGTCTCATTACACTGCTCACACTTATACCAGAGGCCATCAGGGGTTTCCTTCTTGGACTTGGTAGCCGTCTGAATACCGTGACGTAATCGTTGATACCAGCTTTTAGATTCTTCCTGCATATTCCCTGTGAGTGAGGCTGCAAAATTGGGTAAAAAATAGCAAACCCGGAATAGATTATTCCGGGTCAGCTTAATTCATGAGATTGGATGTTTCTAATGAAGGAGTGTAATATTCCCTTTTTTAGTATATGTTTCTTCGTTTGGACAGGTCACAGAGAGATAATAGCCAAAAACATCCGGAGCCAACAGTTGGCTCTTATAGGTTCCATCCCATCCGATAGTTTGATCTGTAGTAGAAAAAACTTTCTCGCCCCATCGGTTATAAATCACCAATTCCATCGTGGCTATAAAATTACTCCGCACAAAAAGCATATCATTCACTCCGCTACTATTTGGAGTAAATGCGTTTGGAATAAAGATATCACGATCATCACAGAACAGATCATTTACAGCAACAGCGATACATGCCGTCCCAGTACAACCATGATCATCCGTCACTGTCACACAGTAGGTAGTGGACTCCGTTGGTGTAACCAGCGGATTATAAATCGGAGGTATGTCTTCACCAGGCGGAATAGCCTCCCAAACATAATCAAAATCAGGGTTCTGATTAACAGTGAGCTGAGTTGGTTTGGTGAGATCTACCGTATCCGGATCCGCATCAATCACAATAGCAGGATTGAAATCGAATACCTCAACAGTAAAGCTGAGTATCGTATCGCAGCCAAATTCTGTATTGGTCACGGTAACACTATACGTCGTAGTTACTTCTGGTTGAACGGTGATCGAAGGATCAGTACTTCCTGTTGGATCCCATAGGTACGTAAGTGTCTGTCCGTTATTGCTTGTAACCGTAATGGTAGCCTGATCGCCAAGACATACACCACTATCTCCTGAGATATCCGCATTAAAAGATATCGGGTTGATACAAATCGTATCTGCGTCCTGACAGCCAAGCGTATCTGTACCAACTAAATAATAACATGAAGAGACAGGGGGCGAAACAACTAGTGTTTCTCCGGTGCCCTGCGATACACCAGCTGCATTGAACCATTCAAAAGTGACTCCATTTGTTGATGTTGTAGAAGCTGTCAAGGTGGTGTTTTCACCGAGACAAAAATCCTCACCTGCTGAAGCGATATTTACTTCAAAGTAGGTTGGCGACAAACATACGGTATCCGCAGCCTGACAGCCAAGCGGGTCCGTACCGATGACATGGAAGCAACTATATACTCCGGGAGTCACATCAATGGTATTGCCTGTGCCGATCAAATCATTATTTGCATTATACCATTCAAACGTCACATCTACTGTAGAGGTGGCGACGAGCGTGATGGTCTGGATATAACAATACACCGTATCATCAGGTGTAATCGTGACTTCAAAAGTAGGATCCGGCTTTAATACCGTAACTGAATCAGCTTTGATACATCCCAATGTATCCATGGCCATGGCTATATACGTGGTCGTATTAGTTGGATTGACCAAAAGGATCGGGCCTGTGCCAAGTATGTTACCATCAACATCCTTCCAGGTGATGACGACATTTGTATTCCCGGTTATCGTAGCGGTAAGGCTTACCTCATCAAAATCACAACTAGTGACCGTCTCGTCTCCTGTAGTGATGTCAAAATCATCAGGGATGAGCAGGAGAATGCTGTCGACAATCTGGCAGCCCGGTAATGATGCTTGTGTAATAGTGACATAGAACCATGTATCATCTGTTACTGTGGCGATAGGGTTTGAAGACATACTATCATCCAGAAATTCACCAGGAGACCATAAGTATGTATAGTTTGGATTAAAGCCAGGGTTTAGGTGAATTGAATTTTCAAAACAATTCACTATCTGTTCTGGAATCTGATCGAGTAATGCATTTACGGTAATTATGTCCGTGATTGAAACATCACAGCCATCCCTTGAGGACAACGTCACAATATACACGCCTGGTTGGCCATACGTAAAGGTTGGGTTTTCAAGATTTGACGTATCATCAGTAATGGAGGTATCGCCAAAATCCCAGTGATAGTTTTCACCATTTGTGGAACCATTGATAAACTGCACTTCAAGACTCTTACAATCCGTCTGGTAGTCAAATGCCAGATTAGGCAGTTGCTGGACTTCGACAAAGATTGAATCCGTTATCGTACAAACGCCATCAGTCACCGTCACATAGTATTCAACGGAGATGCCTGGAAAGGCAATCGGATCCCAGGGATTATTCAGATTTAAACCATTCGGTGGTGCCCAAGTATAAGTAAGCGTTGAATCACCATTTAATAACAGATGAACTTCCTCACCATTGCAAATACTATCTGCTTCCGGATTAAAGATCAGGTCGAGTTCCTGTACCTGGAAGGACTTTGCTTCAGAGGCCGTACATCCGTTTGTATCCGTAACAATTAATACCAGGAATACTGTTGAAGGCCCATCAATATCAAATGTAAATGTCGGATTTTGCTCCGTACTGGCAATGACTCCTTCAGGGTAAGTCAGTAACCACTCCCAGCCCACTATCGAATACTCAGGATCGGAGGAAAGGTCAACGACATCAAGTATAATTCCATCTGTACATGAATTTGAACTATAGCTAAATTCTGCATTCAGATTGGAAGTAAACACCCCTATCGTTTGAATAATGGTATCATAACAAATCTTATCGCTATCGTTAACAATCAATGCTACCTCATAAAAGCCATCCTCATCATAGGTATAGATTGGGTTGACTTCGACAGATATATCACTCAGTGGATTACCATAATCAAATATCCACAGGTACTCATCTGCATCAACTGAAATATTAGTAAAATTCATGGTCAGGTTATCACAATTCAATCCGGGCGATGTAAAATCTGCCACCGGCACATCACGGCATGCTCTCACATTATACTGGAAATCCACTCGGGTTTGCGTCAATTCTCTACCATCCCGGTAAGATGATATCACAATCGTGATTACAAACTGGCCTATTGTATTTGGTCGACCTGTAATATGGCCTGTAGCGGGATCAATACTGAGTGGTACTCCTCCCATCACATTTGCCAGGCTGTAGGGTGGTCGCCAATTGACCAGATCATACGGAGGTGGATTAGGCGGCTGAGGCATGTTATTGATAATATCACCTCCGCTAAATGGAGTGGTAAGACTGAAGGCTAAAGAATCACCCTGCAAGTCAGTTGCCGGAAGAAAATAATCTATGTCCTTATTGACACAGATATAGATCGGCGGATAAGAGCCAATTTGCGGCGAATTTTTACAAACATTCTGTGCTGCGCCGGACATTTCAGACACCAGCGTCATACCTGTCAATAATGGGTTGAGAATGTTCTGAACAGAACCGTTACGGCAGCATCGCTGATACACCATTTTATAACCATTGGCCCAGAAGGGAAGGAATATGGTATCGACATAGGTGGTCTGATGCACACACACGGGATTACCGGCAATACTACAATCACTGACAAGTATCTGGTTAAGGGTGTCATCTTCATTCAAATCCATTAAGAACTCACCTCCAAAGCCCACAAAGGCAAGGGGCAAATTGGTCGTGGCATCAAAGAAGCCAATGGAAGCCGGGTCATCAAACTGGGCGTCATCTGCACCGAGTAGACAATCCCTTCGAAGGGAGAGCCTGATCTCATATTGATTATTGCCCAGACACCGGTATGTAAGATTCCCACCTACGATGTGTGTCGCTTTCGCGTCCTGTTGGGATAACATCAGCAGACTGCACATGATAAAAATCATGCGTAAGGCCATTTTGCCGGTGTTCAGGATATTAAGGATAGGTATGTTCATGTCTGTTAATACTTTACTTCAACAATTTCAACTCGGCGCTCTTCCGAAGCTTCCGGACTATAGATAGACTGTCTAACTTTCTTAGGGTCATCACTTACGGTCTTAGGAGCTGTCTCCTCTCCGAAAGACTTTTCAGCTACGACAAGATCTCCTGTTTCCATATACTTCCATAGTACCCCACCTCTGAAGATCTTAAATTCATTTTGTATGCTCGAAATCCTTCGCTTCCCTAATCTGAGATTATAATCAGCTGAAGCCAACGGGCTTGTGTAGCCTTTCAGATAGATGGCCATTTGTTTTCCATCACGGAGGTATTGTTCAAGGATATGCATTAAGGTTTCTAACTCACGCCTTCCTTTAGGGATCGAATCATTAAAGAAACCATCAATTGTTTTTGTAGCCATGTCCTTATTCTCAGGAGGGTTTCCGGCTGCAAATTCTTCAACAAACTTACTTCTTCGGGCAGTATAGGCATCATAGGTCTGGAAGTAGTTAACCTCCGTACGATCTGCTGTATTTGGGCCGGGCTCATCATTATCAAAATATATTTTCGAGTAGAGGAACACATCGATCTTATCCACTTCAAGGAATAAGTCAATGATGAGTGTATCGGCATCGGGATTATCGGATGTATTAAATGTCTTTGCATCTGGTTTGTAACCTTTCTTGGTACCCGAAACGTTTACGTTCTTGTCCCTGTCCAACACGTAATAATATTGATTTGAAAGATAATCCTCCCGTATGTCGGCCGCCCCATCGGGTTGTACAGCCAGCACAACTCTTACGCCCATGAGCGGTTGAGGATTGAGCCCTTTATAAGTTTCAAATGTCCTGACCAGGATAACCCGATCCTTCAATGGTGGCTTTTCGTACCGATAGATATCAAAACAACATGCTTCATCCTCCGGAGAGAGGTACAAGGATCCAAGGCGGTTGGATGAAAAATAACCTTCCATGCCATCAGCAGACACACTGTAGAAGGCATCGTCCAGACTACTGTTGACAGGTGAACCGAGATTGACCAGGGTATCCCATAAACCTTGTTCATTTTTAACACTATAGATATCCAGACCACCAAAACCCAGGTATCCATTTGAACTCACATAGAGCGATTTACTCTTTCTGTGGTAAAAAGGAGATACCTCATTGTCAGGCGAATTGACACTCATGAGGTTTTCAGGGGCTGAGAAATTATCAGGACCAGCCATGTAGCAATACCAGATATCTAATTTTCCTTTTCCACCCGGTCGATCGGAAGCAAAATAAAGCACTTCTCTTTTCGATTGCGGATCATAACCGACATGAGGCTGCGTAGTCGTATAGCCGCTCATATTGATCGGTTCCGGTAATTTCTGTGCCAGCCCATACTCCCCATCAACAATATCCCGGTAGTAAATATCACACCGGATATCTATACCGTTGATGTAATCACAAATGGTATAGAATACGCGATCCCTAGCTTCATTAAAAGCCGTATGGGCGGTGTGAAAATTGACATCGTTGAGAATTGAATCGACTACTCCTGTTGAATCATTTTTACTGATCAGGATTTTAGCATACGGTTTTTCAGGTAAAGCAACATCCGCTTTTCCCAAAAAACGCAAAGAACTATAGTATAATAAACTGTCTTCATTGGCAGCTCCGAATTCAGAAAATGTGGTGTTGACTTCAGGACCAAGGTGTTCGAGTTTAATTAAGGTGTCTTTATTAGCTAGTTCCCTGATAGCCCAGTTACATATAGCTATATGCTTTTGAGCAGCTTCTGTGAGCAGTGAATCTTCTCCACTGTGTTCGGAAACATAAATCTGATAGAGATCAAGGGCTTCCTGATATTTTCCGAGTCTTTCTTTGACATACCCCAACCAATAGTTTGTTTCAGGATAATTACCTGCCTGCGCACTACTGTCGACCTCGGCATAATATTTTTCAGCCATCGTAAAAGCAGCGTAATGGCGTGCCGCTTCAGCCAGGTTATAGGTGTGTACCGTATTATTAGGCTCAATTTCATGGGCGATGCGCAGGAAATTATAGGCCGTGTAATAATCCTTCTTATCGAAAGCTTCCTGTGCGCCTTTCGCATAAGCATTCAGGGTTTGGCCCTTTGCTACGCTGAAGAGTGCGATCGTGAAGAAAATGATGAGTATATATAAACGCTTCATTTTTACAGTAGTTATCTTTTGAGGCTGATCAGAAAATCGTGCAGACCTTGGTTTGTTTGAGGGGACATAGTTTCTTATAGGTATAGGTTAGGAAAAACTCAGGACCACCTTTTCCATTTGTAGCAACTTCAAATTGCGAGGTATTGATATCATAGCTAAAACCGCCCTTCCATCCGTCATATCCGAGCGCAATCATTGGAATCAGCGCATCATCCAGACGCACTGCCGCACCAAGATGAAGTTCTACCTCCCTGGCTTTTTTATTACTCAAATGGATAATAGCTCCACCACCAAGAACCGTCTCTGAATATGGCCCTTGATCCTGGTAAAGTCCGTTACCATATATATCAAGTATGTCAAGCACTTTCAATATGCCTAAAGCATAGAATGATAGGCGAATAGGCAGATTAACATCTTGAAGCGGGTTATCATAAAAGGTATACTTCGGTTGATTTAAATGGAATGCACCAACACCTGCATCCAACTTGGTACGATCAACACCCTGCAGCCTGACATTTGCACCTAAACCGGCATCAAGAAATGTAAAGCTTGTTTTATCAAAGGATTCTCCTGTAGGCCTTGTTGGGTCAAATACCGTTCCGGTCCATTGATTGTCCCATTCAAGGTCTTTTTCACTAAAAGATCGTTGGCCAATTCCAATATAAGCTCCTCCCCCAATAAAAAAACTTGTGGTAATCGGAAGCGTATAGGATCCATTGATACTAAGACTGGCAAGGCTTAATTTGGAGTCGCCGGACTGGTCGTAATTAAACAAAATACCAGCTGAAAAAAAGCCGCCTTCATCATAACAATCCCGGAATTTAACATCGTAACTCCCTGAAAATGTTAGATAATCTACAGGAACCGCAAAATATTGCTGTTTGTGGACCAGGGCTACCTGTTTGTCGCCATTAAACATCCCTGTAAGTGCAGGGCTAATCTGCAATCGATCAAACTGGTATTGAGACAGGTGGACATCCTGGGCAGATACGCCGGATATCGTCAGAAGGCAAAATATTACCCCTTTGATGGATATGTTCATGTTCATGTCAGATTCCTGGGTTTGATATAAATATAAACAAATATATCTAAATCACTAATTAACAATATATTAGACCGATATTGTCGGAATAATATCCACAACATTAACATACAGCAAAAACTGTACTCAATATTTCATTTGTTCTGATAAGGGGTGACGGGCGCAGTTGGCAAGAATTGGATCCTTTGCAAACTTTAAGAGGGATGATCCGTACGAAAGATAAGCTATTTTTTAACAATCCATGTTTTTAGTTAAAATTTATTCTGCCCGCCTAATGACATTATCACTTACCCAGTTTTGTACCTTACCCGTATGATCATACTCAACGAAGCCCAAATAAAATCCTGGGATGCTTACACCATAGAGAAGGGCATCAGCTCGCTGGAACTTATGGAACAAGCCGCCATAGCGGTCACCGACAAGTTGGACTTATTACTGGGAGAGGAGGATCAGGAAGTCCTGATCATCTGTGGCAACGGAAATAATGGTGCAGATGGCCTTGCTATAGCTCGTTTATTACTAGACATGGACTACATCGTGGACGTCTTTGTCAGCCTGGAAGGGGACCATACCCCGGAATGGAAAGCTAATTATGAGCGACTGATGTCCCAGGATCCTGAGCAACTGGAGATTCACACGATTTGGAACCCTGAAGAAATAGAATTAAGCCCATCAGGAACCATCATCGATGCCATGTTCGGTACGGGATTAAAAAGGCCGATAGATGGCAAGTGGCTGGAAATAACTAATTGGGTCAACGAGCAGAGCAACCTTACAGTGGCCATTGATATGCCCTCAGGTTTGTATGTAGACCGTGCTCCGGATGGTGAAGTAGTGTATGCGGACCTAGTTTTGACTTTTCAATGTCAGCGTTTGGCTTTTATGATGCCCGAAAGTGAACCTCACTTCGGAGAAGTCCTTGTATGTAATATTGGATTGTCGGATACTTTCCTACTTGAACATGACATCAGAAATTTTGAACTTTCCTACTACTATCTTCTACCTTTCCTGATAGACCGCAATAGGTTTAGCCATAAAGGTGATTATGGTCATGGGTTTCTGCTTTCAGGCAGCCTTGGTAAAGCCGGTGCTGCAGTGTTGGCATCCGGTGCTGCCATGAGGTCAGGTCTAGGTTTGCTGACAGTCCATATTCCGGGCATTATGTATTCTATTCTGCAGGCCGCTGTTCCTGAGGCCATGGTTACGCTCGATGCGAACCCACACTTCATTTCTGATTTTACTGTTCCCGAAAAAATAGCTGCTCTCGGTATCGGTCCAGGTCTTGGAAAAGATCTTGTGACAATCAAGGTTGTTGAAAAGCTACTTTCCACCAAACTAAATGTGCCGATGGTTTGGGACGCTGATGCATTGAATATCCTTGCTGGCAGAAAGGACTTACTCGACAAACTACCTGCCGGATCCATTATTACTCCCCATCCGGGTGAATTCGATCGGTTGTTTGGCGAACAGGATGATCATTACAGCAGGTTTGCCACGGCACAGCGTGAAGCCCAGCAAAGGAAAATAAATATTGTCCTGAAAGGTGGGATTACGATCATCTGCCAGTCAAACGGCGTTAGCTTTTTTAATACCCGTGGAAATCCGGGCATGGCCACTGCAGGTAGTGGTGATGTGTTGACAGGCGTTATCCTTGGATTACTTAGTCAGGGCTATTCATCAGATTATGCTTCACTCCTTGGAGTATACATTCACGCTTCAGCAGGAGACCTCGCCGCCGAAGAGCAAGGTTATGAATCTTTGATAGCCTCCGATATAGTAGAATACCTCGGGGAAGCATTTGAGGAGTTACGGCATCGTGAACCTTCCATAGACGAAACGGAAGAAAAGGATGTCTAAGATTGTCGTGCTCACAGGTGCAGGCATCAGTGCTGAAAGTGGGATACGTACCTTCCGCGATGCTGGTGGGCTATGGGAAGGTCATAGAATTGAAGATGTAGCCACACCAGAAGCTTGGCTTCGAAATCCCGGTATGGTTCTCGAGTTTTATAATGAACGGAGGAAACAGTTAATTGAGACGATACCCAATGCAGCACACCTTGCCCTTGTTGATCTGGAAAATGTACATGATGTAGTCATCATCACCCAGAATGTTGACGATCTTCATGAAAGGGCTGGTAGTAAAAATATAATCCACCTGCATGGCGAATTACTTAAAGCCAGGAGCTCACGATACGAGAATCTGATCTACGAATGGAAAAAAGATATTCATGCAGGCGACTTGTGTGAAAAGGGTTATCAACTTCGTCCTCATATTGTGTGGTTTGGAGAAATGGTCCCTATGCTGGAAAAAGCTATAGATGAAATACGTACAGCAGATAGTGTCATGGTCATTGGAAGCAGCATGCAGGTCTATCCTGCTGCAAGCCTCGTAGCCTATGCACCTGTAAAGGCAGATATTTATTACATAGATCCGAACCCACAATTAAATTATGAATTGAGTAGAAGACCCGGTTTGAAAATATTATCTAAGCTTGCTTCTGAGGGTGTTCAAAAGATTGTGAGGGAGTTGAGTAGGCGGGAAGAAGCCGAAGGGTAAAAGATGAATTTTACAAACAAGGGTTTATTTGTAGGGGTTCATTTGCATAGGGGTTCATTTGCATAGGGGTTCATTTGCGTAAGGGTTCATTTATGTAGGGGTTCATTTACGTAAGGGTTCATTTGCGTAAGGGTTCATTTATGTAGGGGTTCAAAATATTGAACCCCTACATAAATGAACCCTTACAAATATAATTTTTTGTCAATTCAATATTTTGAACCCCTAGAAATCAGCATGTTTGCTGGTATAATCATTTCGGCATATCAATCTGTTTAAAGAGTGGCCAATCCAACCCTTCAAAAAATGTCTTATAGGCTGCCCATGGCCCTGAGAGAAATGCATTTACGGCTATTACATTTTTTTCCACTTCCTGTTGAGTCTGGGAGAATATCTGTTTTGCATTTGCACCCGGCTCTCCCAATGAACTATTGAGATATGCACCAGTAACATCAAGGTAACGGTTGAGATTATCGGATTCTCTTCTGATCCCTTTCATTCCATCAGGCTCCATAAACCCCTTTTCAAGTTCTTCGAGCTGCTTCATAAGTTCCTTAGTCTTCTCCTTTAATTTCGCCTGCGTACTGTCCGGTGCATTCATGATCATGGACTCAATCATTTTGACATCCTTGCGAACATCCTGCAGGGCACGAAATGCAACCTGCGCTCGGCTTACTTCATTATTGAATTCAACCATCATGGCATTGCGCGCTGTAAGATCGGCAGTATTTATAGTCAACCGCGGATCCAACCTGACATTGACAGTCACTGAATCCCTTTGACCATCGTATATACCTACGAGCTTATAGATGCCTGGAAATACGTACTCGCCTGAAGGATCATCCGCATCTTTAGATGGCTCATTGCGAGAAGGATATCTGACACCTTTCTGACGCATATCCCAGCCTACCATGTTCCATCCTTCTTTCAATTTCTGGTTGATATACCGCAACGTATCTCCACCACTATTGAGTACATACAGTTTCAACAAATTCTTATCCTTCTTCGCTTCGACTTGCTTAATCGTATCGACAACAATATTACTTTTTTGCGTTTCATCAGCTTTAGCTGCTTGCTTCTTTTGTTGTTTTTCATTTCCGGTAGTGGATGCCTCCATAGTCACAGTAGCCTTCTTTACTTCAGGTTTGACATAGGTCATCATGCCAACTCCACTCATTCTATTTGCTCCTTTAAATTCAGCGTCAGCAGTAAACCGGATTCCATCCACGCTGCGAAATTGAGCTTGCGTTGCATCTGCCACCGAAAACATCTTGAAAGGCTTATCCAGGACGCTTCTGTTACGGGCTATTTCACGCAAGGGCAATACATTATCCATGACCCATAATGCCCTGCCAAAGGTGGCAATGGCAAGACTATGATCGGTCGGATGAATCTTCAGATCAAGTGTGGGAACCCTTGGAAAGATTTTGGACGGAAATCTTGACCATGATTTCCCTTTATCTGTGCTGACGTACATACCATCATCTGCACCAAGAAATAATAGTTCAGGAACCTCAGGATCCTGAACTACGCAATGAACAAATGAAGTGACTTGCTGATCATTGACTATTTTCTTCCAGGTCTGACCATAATCTGTTGTATGAAATAAATACGCACTCCAATCTCCACGACGATAATGGTTCATGACGACGAATGCTTCACCTCCCTGGTAGGATGATACTTCTATCTGAGGAATCCATGCATCTGCCGGGCTACCTGTAATCCTTGGCGTAAGATTTGTCCATGATTTTCCTCCATCACGGGTCACTTGGAGACGACCATCATCCGTACCAACCCAGATCACTTTTTGGTCAACCTGGCTTGGGGCTATACACACTATCGTAGTATGATTTTCTGCATTGGTTGCATCAATAGTCAGGCCACCTGACAAATGTTGTTTTTGCCTGGTGGTATCATTGGAAGTTAAATCTGGAGAAATGATTTCCCAGGTCTTACCACAATCAATACTCTTGTGGACGAACTGGCTACCGTAATAAATACCGCAATTTTGTCCCGGCACCGGAGCTATAGCAGCATTCCAGTTAAACCGAAGGAAAACACCTTCCGGATGGACAGGTTTTACAAATTGGTTATAGCCCGTTTCCCGGTCGTAATAAGCTAGATTGCCCCCCTGGCTCATCGCCCAGCCATACCTGGTATCCGACAATTTTGGAAGGACATCAAACCCGTCACCAAAATATAATTCCCGCCAATCCTGGTTCCGTATTCCTCCAGCCTTAAGTGCAAATGCAGGACCCACCCATGAGCCATTATCCTGCATACCACCATACAGATTGTATGGATACTCCTGATCAATATTTATATGGTAAAACTGACCAACCGGAATATTTGAACAGAAATACCAATTGTGCCCCCCGTCTCTTGAAATGTTTAATCCCCCATCATTGCCATCTATAATGTAATCGGGATTGTCCGGATGAATCCAGAAAGCATGATGATCCGGATGAACCCCTTTGCCATAATCAAGAATAGTTTCAAAGGTTCGTCCTCCATCTTCACTTTTTGAGACGAATGAGTATAGGTTCCATAGCCTGTTTTCATTTTTCGGATCGACATATATTTCATGATAATAAAAGGGTCTGTTTCCGATGTTGTTTGTGGTGACTAGCGACCAGTGTTCTCCGCCATCTGTGCTCTTGTATAACCCGTTTTCTTTAGCTTCAATCAGTGCATAAACGATATTCGGCATCGACGGTGATACCGCCAGCCCGATTCTTCCTAAAGTTCCTGACGGCAGACCTTCTTCAGTGGTTAATTTCTTCCACTTATCCCCTCCATCATAAGAAATATACAAACCGGATCCTTCGCCACCACTGACAAACTCCCAGGGTGTCCGCATATGTTCATAAAGTGCTGCTATCATTTTACGAGGATTGACAGGATCCATGACCAAATCCCCTATGCCTGACTTGTCATTTGAGTACAGGATTTTTGTCCAGGTCTTACCGCTGTCAGATGACTTGTAAACACCTCGCTCGGATGAGGGATTCCATGGAGATCCACCAGCCCCAACATAGATGGTCGATGGGTTATGATAATCGATGAGTATGCGGTGTATTACTTTGGTTTCAGATAAACCCATATGCATCCAGGTGCGCCCTGCATCCAATGATCGGAATATTCCTTTACCACTGTTTTGAGAATTCCTGGGATTACCTTCTCCGGTGCCTACCCAGATTTCACTTGGATTTTGTTGGTTTATTTTGATAGCGCCGATGGCTAAAGATGGCTGATCATCAAATATTGGACTCCACTCTACCCCGCCATCCGTTGACTCCCACACTCCGCCTGAAGCTGAGCCGATATATATGTGGTTAGGGGCTGCGTTCACTACATCGATTGCCGTTATGCGCCCACTCATGCCGGCAGGGCCAACATTCCGAACAGAGAATCCTTCAAGGATTTTATCATCTAATGGTTGGCCTGAAAGAATGACAGTTGATATAAATGATGCGAGGAAGAGAAGAATTGATTTCATGAACGGAAATTAACTGTTGATTTTAATAAATATAATATATGTAAAACGGTATGTGCGTGTGGATGATGGAAACGCAATTTCGGAAGATAATGATACCCGAATAAAACGAATAGAAAGTCCAAATGTGGGAAAAGTGCAGGATCAGGTTACTATGATTTTAAAAAATGCCATACGTTATTTTCTCTGTCAACATCCAGCATACGAAAAAAAGGATCTATGGTAACAGACTGGATCTGTTCAGGTGTGAATGGCACCTGAAATATGTAATAAGGATTAACCCAGTTCCAGTCCGGCAATAACCCATAGGATTTATCATCTGGCCCGTTTTCCATCTTTCCTCCACGCATGATATCAAGAGGAATGGTATAGAATATCTGTGTTCCCTCTTTGGTATGAATCACCACATCAATCGGCATGGGCATGGCTCCTAAGCGCTCAAGTATGATCGCAGATTGTGCCTGGGTACCAAACACCGTATCAATAGCATAATCAACTGTCTTTAAAGAATAAACCATGTAGTCCCTGTACCAATCCAGTTCAAGTCCCGAGGTTTTTTCCATGATACGAATGAAATCATTGTCGTCAGGGTGTTTAAATTTCCAAGTATTAAAAAAATCAAGCAAACCCCGATCAAATGCAGGTTTACCGATCACATATTCAAGTTGGTGCAAAAACAAAGAACCTTTTTGATAAGCAGCATCGCCATAAGCGCCATTATTTTCAAAGTGATCTGCATGGGTAGACAAAGGCTCCTCTACGCCTGACATGACAAGAGCAATATACCCGTTGTAGAAACTCTCATACGGCATTGGATCAGGATCTCCGGGAATGAGCCCTTTTGATCTGAGATGATTCATCACACGCTCAGCTGCATAGTTTGTGAATCCTTCATCCATCCAGTAGTAGTAACTCTCATTAAAACCGAGCACCATCTGGTACCAGCTATGCATCAGTTCATGGACGGATACGCCTACCAGACTGGTCAGGGACCTATGACCAGTAATTAAGGTTGCCATAGGGTACTCCATGCCCCCATCTCCGCCCTGGATAAAGGAATACACCGGATAGGGATATTTTCCGAAGTGAATATTAATATACCTGAACGCTTCTTCCATAATCGGAAGAAGGGCTTCCCAGTTTCCGTTAAAAGTTTCATGTGGCTGATAAAATGAATGAAGCAAAAGTCCATCAGCACATGTATAGATGTCATGTTTGTAATCAGGATCTGCTGCCCAGACAAAATCATGTACATCCTTTGCTTTAAAATGCCAGGTATTCCTTTGGTGTGGTGTATCTTTTGAAGGTGCATAACCATGGCCTATCTTCTTAGCATTCTGCAATTCTCCAGTGGCTGCCACGGTATATCCAGCATCCAGGGATATGCTTACATCAAATTCACCCCACACTCCATAAAACTCGCGGGCGATGTATGGATCTGCGTGCCAGCCCCGTGTATCAAATTCACATAGCTTTGGATACCATTGGGCCATGGAGTATCGAATTCCTTCTGCGTTGTCCCTACCAGACCGCCTGACCTGAATAGGAACCTGAGCCTCATATTCCATTTCAAACTTAATAGATTGACCCGGCCGGATAGGCCTGGAAAGATCTACCTCCAAAATGGTACCTACTACTTCGTAATTGACCTTCATTCCATCTTGTGTCAATGATAAGATTTTGTGATAGCCGATTTCTTTGTCCGTTAGTCGGGAAATTCTCGACCCTACCCTGGGATCAGAATCAGCCAGGGTTCTGGCCCTGACATCCATGGTGCTTCCGGGTTGGAATGCATTGAAATAGAGGTGAAAAAATACTTTCTCAAGCGTCTCTGGAGAGTTGTTTTGATATTTAACTGATTGTCTGCCGGAAAACCTGTTGGTCTCTACATCCAGGTTGATTTCTATCTTATACCTGACCTCCTGCTGCCAATACGTCTTATCCGATGGTACGCCAGCGGTGGACAAATAAGTGCTTAAAAGGGCTAATGCAAGACAAATAGTTGAAATAAACCTATCGGACATAGAAATCAATATAATTTTCGAAAAGTAATAAACATTTGAGGTGTAAATCAATCCAAACCCTCTTTAACAGCCGTAATTATACAAATTAGCCGGAATTTCGGATCCAGGTAATCAATATTAGGGCTATTTGGATAAAAGAATCTTATTACATTTGGAGCAACATGAATCAAACCAGGGCCATAATAATTTCATTGCTGATTGTCGGGATTGCAAGCAGGTTGATTCCTCACTACCCCAACTTTACGGCCATTGGTGCCATTTCACTTTTCGGAGCTGCTTTTGGGTCCAGGAGAAGTATTGCGATCATCATACCTTATCTGGTCATGCTTTTTAGTGACATGATTCTCAATAATGTCATTTATGCCCGCATATACCCCGATGATTACTCGAGTTTCATCTTTTTGTATCGTGGGGCTTTGTGGAGCTATGCTGCTTTCGGGATTATTGTGATCTTTGGATATACCCTCTTTCGGAATGGAGTTGATCTATCAAAAGTGATTTTCGGAGCTCTTGGTTCCTCCACCATTTTTTTCCTTCTTTCTAACTTTGGTGTCTGGGCATCCACTGGAGCGTACACTGTCAATTTCAGTGGCCTCCTGGCCTGTTACGCAGCAGGGTTACCTTTCATGATCAACCAGGTTTTTGGCGATTTGTTTTACAGTCTGGTGCTCTTTGGAGTCGCTTTGCATGTATTCCAGCTAAAGCCAAAACGCTTGCTAGCTTAGATTTCAGTCCTCAGTTGACAGTTTGCAGTCTTTACCCATTTTAATAGGCGATTATTCACTCCAAATCAATTGATCCTATTTTCCCGCCGCAAATGCCCTGCATATGGCGGGATCTCCGCTTCGCTTCGACCTGCCTCCTGTTTCCCACTTTTCACTCACGTCTAGCGTCGTGATCTACGCTGGGCTTCGATTTTCATTTTTCACTTTTCATTTTTCACTTCTAGGCATCCACTTAACCTCTTCCACACCTTCCCTTGCACCCAGCCATCTGGCCAGGACAAAGAAGAAGTCTGAAAGCCTGTTGAGATATAAAATGATAATAGGTTCGACTACTGAGTTGAATGCCAGTGTGACACACCTTCGCTCTGCCCTTCTGCATACGGTGCGGGCAAGATGAGCTGCACTGACAGAAGGACTTCCACCAGGCATAATAAAATGTTTGAGCACAGGTAGCGTGTCCTGCATTTTATCGATGGATCGCTCTATAAGTTTGATATCCTCATCCAGCAAATCCGGTGTAATCATATTTTTTCCGGGCTCGCTGGCCAGATTTGAGCCTACGGTAAACAACCTTGACTGTATAGTTTGTAGTAAATGGTCAATTTGCTGATCAGGAACGGTTGACATGAGCCATCCGATCACAGCGTTCAGTTCATCCACAGTGCCATAAGCCTCAATGCGCATATGATCTTTGGGTAAACGAGCTCCGCCAAAAAGGCCGGTCGTGCCATCATCACCTGTTTTAGTATAAATCTTATTGGACATAGGTAATGTGATTACTCAGGATGTACAGCCGTTTCAGAAAATGATGTTATGTAATTCGGATTGAGTGCATCCGATTCCACAAATCCATCCCTGAGTTTTACAACACGATGGGCATAAAGGGAGATATCAAATTCGTGCGTCACCAGAATAATCGTATTACCAAGCGAATGGATTTTACCAAAAATCTCCATGATTTCAAGAGAGGTCTTGGAATCCAGATTACCGGTAGGTTCATCTGCGAGGATGATGGAAGGGTTATTAACCAATGCCCTGGCAATAGCGACGCGCTGGCGTTGTCCACCAGACAATTCATTTGGCTTATGATGCATCCGGTCGGTAAGACTGACCTGCTCAAGTACATGCTCTGCAATCTCCTCACGCATCGATCTCCTGACACCGGCATAGACAAGAGGCAACGCGACATTATCGAGAGCCGATAGCCTGGGTAAGAGGTTAAAGGTCTGGAATACAAACCCGATCTCCTTATTTCGTACAGCGGCCAACTCAGCATCACTCATTTCACTTACCAACTGGTTATTGAGGAAATATTGACCGGACGAGGGTGTATCCAGACAACCAAACAGGTTCATCAAGGTACTTTTACCTGATCCGGAAGGCCCCATAAGGGCGACATATTCATTTTTTTGGATCTCAAGGGTCACGGAACGCAGGGCGTGGACTTTTTCCATCCCCATAATATACGTTCTGGAGAGTTCTTTGACAGAAATAATTGGTCTGATCTCTTGCATAACTTCAAAAGTATGGCTTTTCAACCTTGACATGACAATTATTTGGACTATTCGGGCTATTCAATCGCCGAAGCTTTTTATTTTACGGCCTTATACCATCGTTTAGTATACCAACTGTAATGCAAAAACACAAAACATTGATAAAGCATGTGGCTGTGGCTGGAAATATAGGAGCCGGAAAGACTACCCTCTCCACTCGTCTGGCTAAGCATTTCGGCTGGGAGGTGAACTATGAGGACACAACCAACAATCCTTACCTCAGTGATTTCTATGATGATATGCAACGGTGGTCATTTAACCTGCAGATCTATTTTCTCAACAGCAGATACCAACAGATCCTCCAAATCCGAAGCGGGGACAAAACTGTCATCCAGGACCGGACAATATTTGAAGATGCCTACATCTTTGCTCCAAACCTCCATGAAATGGGATTGATGGGCCGAAGGGATTTTGAAAATTATTTCACACTCTTTAAAAACATGAGTGCGCAAATTTCCCCACCTGACCTACTGATCTACTTGCAGGCCAGCATCCCTACGCTAGTTAAACATATTCATAACAGGGGCAGGAGCTATGAAGGTAGTATGAGCCTTGATTACCTCAAGCGACTCAACCAGAAGTATGATGAATGGATCGAAAGCTACAAAGAAGGACCGCTTCTGGTCATCAATGCGGATGATATAGATTTTGAAAAGAGCCCTGAAGATATGGGCAAAATCATAGAGTTGGTCGATAGCCAGATCAATGGTCTATTTTAAAAGGCCTATCAACTCTTAACCTTAACGGCTTCGGCAGGCTTATCAGCCTGTTGGACTTCAGTCTGATCAATCACCGGTGTATCGGTGGCAGAAACACTTGAAGCGTCAAGTGCAAGGCAGCCGGCAAAAAATATCCCATGCAGCAATACAGAAACCACGATACCCATTACACTACTTGTTTTTTCACCTTTAGTACTCATATCAGCATAGTTTTAAATGTTTCAAGTAATTCTGAGTCATCCGCCGGTTATTTATATTTAGACTGATCGAAAAACGAACCTCATTATCCCGATATTGCCGGCATCTAATAATTTCAGCCAATGTCATTGAAAACAGCATCAAATTCATATTACATAAAAATTTAATACCATAAACTGTGCCAAATCCTGATCATTCCTACTTCCGTCTGTTAGAAACGTGCCGACAGGATCATGCCACCCTGGTTGCAGTCTCCAAGACCAGGTCTATAGCGGAGATAGAAACAGTATACAAGATGGGGCAAAGAATTTTTGCGGAAAACAGAGCTCAGGAGCTTTTACAAAAAGCCCCTGTCATGGCAGAGGATATAAAGTGGCATCTGATCGGCCACCTGCAGACTAACAAGGTGCGGTCCATCTTGCCTTATATTTCCTGTATACAATCCTTGGATCGTTTAAACCTTTGGGATAAAATCCAAGAAGAGGCTGCGAGGTCTGATAAAAAAATCAAATGTCTTCTGCAGATTAAGATAGCAGCCGAAGAGACTAAGTATGGGTGGTCATTTGAAGAATTAAATAAAATACTTTTGTCAGGCAAACAGCATACTTGCCCCAACGTCCTGATTTGCGGAGTGATGGGCATGGCCAGCTTCACGGAGGATATCGCCCAGGTTCGAAATGAAATGAAATCACTAAAAGCCTCCTATGACCTATTCAAAGGCCAATTTTTCAATAAAAACCCTGCTTTTAACACCATCAGTATGGGAATGTCAGGTGATTACAGCGTGGCTCTTGAAGAGGGAAGTACAATGATTCGTATCGGAAGTTTACTCTTTACCTAAAGGCAGATAATATCTCCAATATATCCCTGAAAAACTGTGGAGAACCCATTCCCTCAATTAAGCCTTACTTATTGGGTACAACAGGTTTCAACTTCTCTTCATTATACCGGATGAGCACGTCCCTGATATTATTGTACATCGGCATTTGAAGAGTTGGTATCTCTCGCGGATCAAACCAAGCTGCATCCTGAATACCTTCTTCTTTTTGCAAAACGAGCTGATCGGGCGAATTGGTCTTCATGAGATACCAGCGGGTACGTTTGAGTGTACGTTGCTTACTCATCAGATAACAATGGTAACCATTGTTTAATCTTTCGAGGAGTTCAAGATCAATCAAACCAGTCTCCTCGCAAACCTCCCTTACAGCGGTTTGCGCCAGCGTTTCACCAGGGTCCTGCTTACCTTTAGGAAGGTCCCAGACGCTTCGTCTGAAAATCAGGAGTACTTTTCCGAAAGGATTGAGCACTAATCCGCCTCCTGCCTTTATATAATTGTACAGTGACTTAAAATCCTTCCAAAGTTGATCTACATTATCAGCTTGAATGATGATCCCTTCATGGTGCTTATTTTTTTCAAGCAACTCAACATAATTCAACAGCATCTTAGGTTTGCCTCTATATAGCGCATGAATAAGGGAACGCTCAAAGGCAGTTTCATCACCAAGGTCAGAAGTCTGGGTGAGAATCAAAGGGCTCTCGTTAATGTATATTTTATACCTTTGCATCAACGTTATTTAGTCACAAATGATTAATAATCAAATACTTGCATCCAAACTCCTCGAAACAGGCGCTGTCCGGATACAACCTGAAAGTCCATTTACATGGGCTTCCGGTCTTCGGTCACCGATTTATTGTGATAACCGCATACTCCTCTCCTACCCGGAAATAAGAACTGGTCTGGTCGATTTAATGGTGAAGGTGATAAAAGATTTTGAATTGTTTGATACTGTAGCCGGGGTAGCCACAGCCGGCATCCCTGCCGGTGTCCTTTTAGCAGATCGCCTGAAGATGCCTTTCGCCTATGTGCGCTCAAAGCCAAAGGAACACGGAAGACAAAATCTTATCGAAGGAAGCATCTCTCCGGATGCAAATGTGTTAGTGATCGAAGACTTGATCTCTACAGGGATGAGTAGCCTTCAGGCGGTGGAGGCTATCCGGCAGGTTTCTGCAAAGGTAGTAGGTGTCTTAGCTATATTCCAATATGGTTTGCCAAAGGCTACCCTAGCTTTTAAGGAAGCTGAATGTCCTTTTCAAACGCTCACTGATTTTCAGACGATCATAGAGGTAGCTGCGGATAAGCATATCATTGAGCATCAGCATCTCGATCTTCTGAGCCGCTGGTCAGCTGACCCTCAGGCCTGGTCAGAAAATTATATACGCAAACATTAATTAAAATACTACTGAACTGTGATTGATAAAAAATCAAAAAAATTTCTGAAGGAATATCTGGGCAATGCGAGTCCCACCGGACATGAAACGAAAGGACAGGAATTGTGGCTTGATTATATTTCACCCTATGTGCATGAGTGGCATACCGATGTATATGGGACCGCCTACGGCATCATCAATCCCGGAAAAAAATATAAAGTAGTCATTGAAAGCCATGCAGATGAAATCTCTTGGTACGTCAACTACATTTCTGACAAGGGCAATATTCATGTGATCCGCAACGGAGGTTCAGATCAGACCATTGCCGCCAGCAGGAGGGTCAATATCCATACGCCAAAAGGAATCGTCCGGGGCGTCTTCGGCTGGCCTGCTATCCACGTCCGAAAAGGAAAAGACGCCAACCTGGCTCCAACACTGGAAAATATATTTATCGATGTCGGAGCTAAGGACAAAAAGGAAGTGGAAGAACTTGGTATCCACGTGGGATGTGTGATCACCTACGATGACGGATATGAGGAAATCAATAAAAAATGTTTTATCGGCAGAGCGTTGGATAACCGGCTGGGTGGATATTGTATCGCGGAAGTGGCCCGAAAATTATTTGAAGAAAAAATCAAACTCCCCTACTCACTTTACGTAGTCAATTCGGTGCAGGAAGAAGTAGGTTTGCATGGAGCCACCATGATCGCCCAGACAATCCGGCCTGATGTCGCCATCATTACGGACGTTACCCATGATACCAGCACGCCTCTGATTGATGCAAAACAGGAAGGAGATGTCAGACTTGGCCTCGGGCCGGCATTGACCTATGCGCCTTCTGTGCACCGTAAACTCTTACAACTTATTGAAGATACGGCGCAGGCCAACAAAATCCCGTTTCAACGGGTGGCCTCCTCAAGGAGTACTGGCACTGATACGGATGCCTTTGCTTATGCGAATGGCGGCATTCCATCAGCACTGATATCCATACCCCTACGGTATATGCATACGACGGTAGAAATGGCCCATTTTGAAGACATCAGCCATTTGATTAACTTGATCTCCGCATCGCTCCAGCAAATCAAATCAGGGCACAACTTTAAATACTTTGATCGGTAGATTATTAAAAGATATTATTAATCTCCTGATCTATGGAGGTGCGTTCATAGGGCTTTGTGCATCCTCTATTACTGCATTAACGTTCGAACTGACAGGAAGGAGTGAAGAAAACCTTCCGTATATTCTTCTCATAGGAGCTGCGACCGCAGCTTTGTATACGATACACAGGATCATTGGCCTTCATAAATCAGCCCATGTAAAAAATTCTGATCGGTTTACGGTCATTCGGAAATATCAATTTCACATCAGGGTGTATTCCGTTTTGTGGATATTACTTTCCTTGTGGTTATTGATCCCGTTATTTAGCATAACATTTATTTTATGGCTTTTGCCTGGCGGGATTATCGGCTTCTCCTATGTCTTTCCTTTACTTTCGGGTGGACGTAGATTGCGGGACCTCGGATGGGGAAAAATAATGATGATTGGCTGGTCATGGTCATGGTTGACAGCTGTGGTTCCGCTTTGGTATTTTACAGATGGCTCCATTCAGATGACAGTCATACACGGGCTTGAACGATTTTTGTTTATTATGCTCATCACGATTCCGTTTGAGATCCGGGATCTGTATATGGACAAATCACTTGGATTGATCACGATGCCTGAAAAACTGGGGAGGAAACGAACAAGGCGAGTTGCCGGAATCATGTGTGGGGTGATTATATTTCTCAGTCTGATATCTTCGTTCCACTATTTCAATCCACCTTATGTGATTGCCATGGCTTTGACCAGCCTATCCGTGCTCCCAATGATAAATTACAGTTACCTGACAGCGGATGATTATTTCTTTGGCGGGCTCGTAGACGGCACAATGATCATTGCGGTATGGGTGTTTAAAATTGCAAATATTTTTATCTGACAAAATCATTCGCCTCATCACCTTGCGCTGAAAAAGGCAATTCCAATCAGAGCCAGAGATTATCGTTCAAAGCATTTAATTTACCAGTATTTAACCGATGACATCACGAGAAAATCTAAGTTCGGGAGCTCCATGGGAACCTATTGTCGGTTATTCCCGGGCTGTACGGATAGGCAACATTATCGAGGTCTCCGGGACATGTGCTGTGGATAATGACGGAAATCCATTTGGTATAGGGGATCCCTACCATCAGACAAAACGATGTCTGGAAATCATCGTTAATACCATACTTAAACTTGGAGGCAGTCTCCATGATGTCATCAGAACGAGAATATATGTGACCGATATCAGCCAGTGGGAACTAATAGGCAAGGCACATGGAGAGGTTTTTGGCGACATCAGACCGGCCACCACTATGGTTGAAGTACGCAACCTAATAGCCCCGGATTATCTGGTGGAAATAGAGGCGACAGCCATACTTAAATCCTGATCTGATGTCCGGTTATAAAGTCAAAGAAATCTATTACACCCTTCAGGGAGAAGGCGCACACACCGGTCGTCCTGCTGTTTTTCTCAGGTTTACAGGATGTAACCTATGGAGTGGAAGAGAAGAAGACCGCGCTGATGCCGTATGCCAGTTTTGCGATACTGATTTTGTAGGCATGGATGGAACACTGGGTGGAAAGTATTCTGCTGAAGAGCTTGCTGACACTATCGATTCACTTTGGCCTGCGGAAAGAAACAACAACTATGTTGTTTGTACCGGAGGAGAACCCTTGCTGCAGTTAGATACACAGCTCATTGAAGCATTACATGCTAAACATTTTCAAATAGGTGTCGAGACAAATGGCACGATAACGCCTCCACAGGGCATAGATTGGATTTGTGTAAGTCCAAAGGCAAATACAGAAATTGTAATTCGGAAAGGAAACGAAATAAAACTGGTGGTCAGGCAGAAAGGAATTGAACCTGCACTCTTTGAGCAGTGGGATTTTGACCACTTTTTTCTTCAGCCGATGGATGGCCCCGATCTGCATTCATTTACGGAATGGGCGATGCAGTATTGCATGGAAAATCCAAAATGGAGACTGAGTGTTCAGACCCATAAGTTACTGGGTATTAGGTAGACAATCTGACGTTAGCAATGGGCAGTCGTTGGAAAGCTATCTCATTACGGTTATATCTCCAACTTTTACCTTGTTTTTTCCATTCAGGTCTTTCCATAAGAGTTTGTAAACATATACACCGCTTGGCACTTTGTCTTCACGGACACTTCCATCCCATTTAAAAGGAACATTTCCATACTGACCGTGCAACAGACTCCCCCAACGGTCAAAGATTTCCAGAGAAACAAGGCGTTCTTCCGGAAGATTGGTAATAACTTCCATCTCATCATTTATCAGGTCGCCGTCTGGTGAAAAAATATTGGGAATATAAAAAGTTTCCTTTTCAATAACGGTGATCAGGAGTTCATCTTCATATAAACAACCAGCAGTATCCTCTACAATAACAGAAACCAGAGTGGTAACCTCAGGACCGAACCAAAATTCTTCTATCCCAAGACCTGGAAAAGAAGGATTCCACGATACTGTAGAAACAACAATCCCTTCAGCTGTCGGAGCAATCAAAACACTATCCCCTTTCTGGATGGTTTCATCTGATCCAAGGTCAACAGTACCAAAATTCTGATCCGATACATTGGCCGGGATTTCAATGGTACAACCAATCATGTCTGTTATTGAAACTACATGCTCCCCCAAACCAACATTCTGAATGATGTAAGGAAGCTGATTCACTGGAGTACTCATACCATTATCTATCTGGATGAGATATGGTGGTGTTCCGTCTGTGATGGATTCAACAACTAATTGTCCATCGATATTCCCTGGACAAGTAGGTGGTATACTGTTGATAAGCGCACCTTCAGGGCCGATAAATTCAGCATTGAATGTATCCCTTTCCTCACATCCTCCCATATCACGGACTATCCATATGTAAAGGCCCTCTTCATAGAGTGGTAAGGTTGGTTGCATTTTCGTGCCATCAGGTGTAATCCACGTGGAGAAAGGAAGACCCTGGGCACCGGTGACAATTGGTATCAAAACAAAGGTGTCCCCGGGACAAAAAGTTATAGTGTCAGCAATATCTTCTGTAAATAATGTACAGTTACAATCCGGAGCAGGAATAAATAATGAAGCTGCACATAAACCGGATGCAGATGAGACCATGACAATAATATCCTGATCCATAGAAATATTAGCTATCCTGAATTGTCCTGTACCTGCTGTAGTCACATCACCAAAATCAGCGTTGAGTGATGCAGCATTGGTCTGTACAAGGACCTCATAGCTCAACTGTGCTGAATCACATTCAATATCTACAACTGTGATAAAAGGTGATTCTTCAATAATAAATGGAATATCCGAAGAGGCCGGGCAGCCGGCAACAGAAGTATTGAGCGTGTACGTGAGCGTATAATTACCTGCAGTAGCTCCTGAAGTTGAAATCTGGGATCCCGATATTGTTGGCCATGTACCACCGGCAGGTCCGTTCGAAACCATCCAGCCTCCCGGATCTGCAAGGATGATCTGATCATCTAAATCTAAAATTTCATTCTGACAGATTTCAACTCCTACATTGTCGAGTATTAGTGGCGGGCAAGAACAGTCCTCTACGACAACATTGAATACATACGTACTATCTGAACAAGGTGCTGCGGCGGTTTGCGTGATGTACACAAATCGGTAATTGCCTGGCAGCACCCCAGCAAAATCTACATTCGACGGATTACTGAGATCAACCATAGCGTCATCAAAATCCGACCATAACCCTGTTCCATCGCCCTGAACTATAAAAGAGGAAAGATTGATGACAGAGCCACTGTCTGGGTGGTTGCAGAGTGTATCAGCAAGCGCACTGAAGGTGGTCGAGGGGGGATTAACCAGGAAGAGTATTATCGTATCTTCTGGTACAACACAAAAACCAAAAGTGTCGATAGCAGATGCGATAAGATTGATCTGCGCAGAAGCCACATCGAAAACCGATGGGAAATAAAACGTATTCAATGCTAGCGGATCACCAAATACACCCAGACCGGACGTTGACCAAACAACTCCTGTAGCTGAACCCCCGATGATTGCATTAAACTGAACTGACGAAAGTCCACACGTACTAGTATCCCCTAAAATGGAAAGGGTCGGTAGTTCCTGAATAAAAATTTCAATCTCGGCACTATCGGGACATCCAACAAGTGGGGCAGCATCAAAAGTAAACCGCAACCCATATGTACCAGGATCACAACCATTGATAATGAAAGTAGATCCTGTAAGCGTGCCAGGGTTGGAGCCAGGTGGCCCACTGAATATCTGCCAGCTACCAGGTGCACCCGCCTGCACAAAAGCATCAAGCTGTAGCGAAGGCATCGAATTACATAGACCACTTGGTAAGTTCTGCACCACAAGCAGCGGGCATAGACAATCTTCAACAGAAATTATGATGTCATAGATAGTCTCTGCGCATGGGGATGAAGCAGAATTAGTCTGATACTGAAAAACATAAACCCCTTCTGCGATCCCGTTAAAATCTACTGATGCAGGATTGGTAAAGTCAACTGGTACACCTGAAACATTTGTCCATGTTCCCAATGCATCACCATCAGTAATCAATGCAGGAAAATTAATCACTGAGCCATTCGCAACAATATTACAGATAGTAACTGTATCGTTTACAAAAACTGCAAAAGGAGGTTGATTAAAGAAAAGGGTTATCGTATCACTTTGGTTTCCGCACAACGGATCAAGCACATTCAGGAATAAATAAAATCCAGGGGCAATTGAATCCTGAGTTCCGGGGGTATAAGTTGTAACAAGGGAATTATTGTCGCCAAACAATCCATCTCCCGATGTTTCCCAGAAAATTGTATACGGACCCGACGGTGTTATCGATCCATCAAGCATAACAGCCTGTGGACCACAAAACGAAACATCAGGACCCGCATCTGGATCGACAACCTGGTCGACCATAATTACTTCACTTGAGGAAGGTGGACAACCTGGTTCAGGTGCATTAAGGGTGTATGTGACGGTATACAACCCTGGATCTGAAATGTTGGTTGAAAAAACGCTGCCCGATACAGTAGCAGGATTCAATCCGGGTGGTTGATCAGTGATACTCCATGAGCCGGGGTCACCTGCCTCAAGTAACACAGAGAGATCAAGCATATCGCTAAAAGCACACAATGCTGCTATTGGAGGATTGGTTTCCAGCTCTGGACAATCACACAAAATGATATCCACAGGAATATTGTACGTGATCTGTCCGCACTCTGGAAATACACTCTGGATAATCACTGAAACAATAAAAAACTGGTTGTTTATATCTCCAGGTCCCGGTGTATACGTTACCCTGGTATTACTTTCGACCAATAATGTACCATCACCTGCCGAACTCCAGATAGCTGTGTTATACGGTCCTTCAATATCAATCTCAATGACCAGGCTATCCCCGTCACAGATTTCAAGGTCAAGCGGTATATCGACAGATGGAGCTTCAACGATTGTCAGCTCAAGTGGTTCACTGGAGATCAGGCATGCATCAGGATCAACAGGCACAAAAAACAAAATCACCATACCTGCTGCTATGTCAACAGGACCGGGTGTATAAATAGTGCTTTCAACAAAAGGGTCATCAAACACACCATCTCCGGTTGTTTCCCAATTACATGGTTCATTACTGCCTGTGATCTGTGCGAAAATGGCAGCAACATCATTATTACATATAGTTAAGGGCGTATTAACTTCAATGATCAAAGAGGGTTCAATGAAGACCGTAAGACTTGCTTCTGAAGGTATACATGAACCGTTCGGATCCATCCCTAAAAGGGTAAGCGTTACCTGTTCATTTGCAATGTCGCCAGGACCCGGAGTATACATGGTAGTGAGGTCTGCAGGATCATCGAAACTACCATCTCCATCTGTTGTCCAGAGTGATTCTGTAGCGGATCCTCCAATAGATCCTGAAATCGTTACAATTTCACCTGCACAAATGGTCTGGTCAGCTCCAGTAGATGAAGAAGGAGCATCAATAAACGTAAGGGTAACAGAAGCTGGATCCACTGTGACGGGACAGCCGGATGCACTCACCATTGAAACAATTGTAACCGTAGCAGTGATACCTACAGCAAGTTCGGGCACATTTAAAATTCCTGTTACCGGATCAAAGGATGGGAAAAAGCCTTCCAGACAGATAAGCATAGATTGCCCGTTGGCCACCGGCAGGTCATTAATTTGAAAAGGAGGGAAAAGAGAAGCCATGACGACGATATCGGCCTCAAAAGGGGTATCATCACCGACAATTGTAAAATTGATTTCAGTAGGATCATCCGGGCAATTGCCTGCACACACATCTCCACCACCTGATAGCATAGCTTCAGGGCAACTGATTTCCAAACCATAGAATGGTGTAAAAATATCAAGGCAGACACCGGATGGTGGTGGATCGATTATTCCTGTTATCCAGTAATCTCCTCCACCCATTGTCTCACAAAAGTTAGCAGGTACTGTCCAGACGAAATTATCAAATAAAGCAGCAGGCGGCATAAATGCCGGTATGTCGACAACAGGTATTACATCTGCGAAAACACCAGTGCCTGTATTAGCCCAACCCCATCCATCAACAGGATTGGCAGGTGGTTGATAATCCAGGCTCAACGCATATTGGCAGGTAGTCCCGGTGATATCGATCATGACAGGACATGATGTGCAAGGCGAATTATTATCAAAATATCCCCCTGTACATGCCCCCGTTCCATCATAGGATATGATGTACACCGGAAGTCCGCTCGCGCATAAATTATCACTATCGATAAATACATTATTTGCTGTGCTACTCTGAATAATCAGGATAGCATTAGGTGGCACGGGACCTGGAGGAAGCGCAATGCCACAACTGAAGTTTGCTGCATTACCGGCAATATAACTATCCCATTGAAAAGTACCAGGGCCGAGATTTGACACGAGGATATCAACAGTATTAAAACCACCGGAACCGGTCCAAAGCACCATAAATTCATCACATTGATCACCTGATCCACCAACTTGGGTGTTATCAGGATTGACCATGATATACAGGACCTGTGGAGGATCAACGCAAGGATCAGCCTGAGCAGGTACTGACCCTATCAATGTTCCTTCTCCGATATAAGGATTAAAGGTGCCACTAACTCCGATGTACCATTCTACCGTACTTCCCGGATCTATGTTTAGTCCGGCGACTGAAAGAATAACAGCCTCGCCCTCACACAGTGGTTCCAGGTTTCCAGATATTGACGAGGTGGTAAATTGGGGGCACTGCGCAAAGGCGGAATGCCAAACCAAAAAACTAGCTATACGCAATAGCAGCGGAATACTTACCCTTTTATTTCTCATAAATATGTGCCAAAGGTAAGTATAGTCCTGAGGTTAATCTAATGACATCTGGAGAGCATACGAGTGGACTGTAAACTCCAGGAAAAGTGAAACTCGCTACTCAGTTCTCAACTTATAGACCATCGGGCCGATTGACCTGCCTCCCTTCATATCCGGAGTAGGTGGCTCGACACGATATAGCTCTATTGCCATTTTACCTTCAATGGATTTAAAGGCAAAAGTCTGTATAGCCCCCTTCTGGTCTATTAAATCAATTGTGCGTGAAGCAGGGTCAGTTTCCTCGAGACAGTCTCCTGCATAACACAATGTATAGGCAAGAAAAGGCTTAAACCCGTTAAGCTGGCCGTTTGGCATAATAGTAACCTGGTGAGCGGCCAGGTTTCCATTTTCAAACAAGGCATATTCGCCCGTCAGGATACACTCATTGAGAAAATATTCAAAACTTACATTTTCACCTTCTCGAGGGACCACTTTTTTGAATGCTGAGTAGCCCGTTAGTTTAGTCCAGGCAGTATCTATTAGTTGAATTGAAGTATCTCCACTTAGAATGAAATATATATCACCGAATAAGGAAGCGCCTGAAATTTTAAAGGTACATCCATCCGCAGCCAGTGAAAAGGGAAGACTAAATTTTTCAAATCCATTATCAATCAGCACGCTATCGTTGTCCCGAAAATTAAGTTCCAGACAAAAATGCGGTATATCAGCAGGCATTTTATCCGGACACTTTTCCAGTACGGTAGCATTGACAAATTTACCTATTGGGGGAGCGCATGGCTCCAGGGTTTTTGAACCGACAAAAGTGCATGCCTCCATTAAGAAAACGAAAGCTAATGCAAGTTGGCTCAGTATCTCACCTCTGGAGTTATGTATTTTCATCTTTTTCTGGATTCCTTTTTAATATCCCTTCGTTCATCCGCCGAATAGATATTTCCTAGTTTCTTGATCAGTGAAACAATCGTAGTGGCCACCATGGCTCCAAGGAAAGCCAGGAACACATCCTTCTGGGCATCCCAGATATCACCTTGTGTTCCCAGGTAGGCATCGCCTTGCTCCGGAAAAAAAACATCCGCAACGCCCCACTCGATCAATTCATAAAATGCACCAATGGATAAGGCTAGTTCAATAGGTAAAGACCATGCAACCCATCTCGGAAATTTAAACCACTTCAAAAACAATTCCCGCATCGGATAAGCAAGCAGGGACCCAAAACCAAAATGTACTATCCGGTCATAATGATTCCTCGACCAGTTAAATTGATCCTGTAACCAGTATCCAAATGGATTCTCCGCGTAGGTATACTTGGACCCATAGACGTGTAAACAAAGATATACGCAAAGTAAGAGATAGCTCAGGTCACTAAACTGGTATTTCCGGTAAGTGTATACCAACACGGGTAAAAATAAAAAGACCAGGAGGTTTTCGAGCATCCAATTCGAGATGTCGGTAGTACCCATAAAAGAATTGACCCAGACCAAGAGAAAAACAAGGATGAATCCTATCACCCAATAATTGGATCTCAGTGGATTCCTGTGTGTCGAAATAGCAACGGTGAAAGACATTGGTGCAAGGGATAGTTGGTTGGACAACAATGATACAGCTAATTTCTAAGTCAAGCAATACCTACCTGCCTGCTGAAATTCATAGCCTACATTTTTTTGCATGGGCCCTTCGTATAAACCTTGATACCAGCGCATTCCGCTGCACATGCATTGCTATAGGTTTTGTTGTTACAACCGCAGACAGGATCATACTGCATGGTGCAGACACAATCTGCAACTGGTTGCTCTATACACCTTTTGGTGATGCAACTGCCTAGACTAACCAGCAGAAAAAATTGTAGGAGAAGAGTACGTGTAAGGAATGCTGTTTTCATGCTATAAGGTTACCTTTTATTTGTAAAGTTAAAAGGTAATCTTATAGCATGTATTCACAATTAGCCGGGGTATTGAAAAATCAGAACTTTTCAGCCCACCAGTATTTGACATTGTGTCCTACCAGGTACATCGCTGGCAAAATAACAAGCGTAATAAAGGTTGCAAATCCGAGTCCAAAAATGATGGTCCAGGACAATGGGCCCCAAAACGCAACGCTATCACCTCCCAGGAAAATCTTAGGATCACCTGTAGAAAGCAAACTAGCAAAGTCAATGTTGAATCCAATAGCCAAAGGCATTAATCCAAGGATAGCTGCTGTTGCCGTTAGTAAAACCGGGGTCATCCGAATTCGGCCTGCTTCAATAATGGCCTCCTTAACCCCGAACCCCTCATGTCGGAGTTTGTCCGTAAACTCAACGAGCAGGATTCCATTCCGCACCACAATTCCAGCTAACGCTACAATCCCTACCCCCATCATAATCACCACAAAATCCATGTTAAAAATGGCCATGCCTAATAAAACCCCGATGACAGAAAAAACAACTTCCGTCATAATGATCAGGGTCTTTCCGATCGAATTAAACTGGGCAACCAGGATGAGTAAGATGATAAAAATAGAGATCACAAGCGATCGTCCAAGGAAATTGATAGCATCAAGCATTTCAGCATCTTCTCCGGCAAAGCCAATAGTAACGCCTTCCTGTTGTGGTATCTGTGCAATAGCGTCTTTGACAGCATTGACTACCTGAGTCTGTTTAGGTTGAAACGCTGCAGTGATGTTAGAGGATATCGTAACAATGCGCTCAAGATCTTTCCTTCTTACACCTCCGAATGTATTCGTATACTTGATATCCGCCAGCGATCCCATAGGAATAGAGCGCAATATGCCGCCCATGTTCATATCTCTAAAAGTAATGTTGAGATTCTCAACTGCATTTATATTAGTGCGTTGGTCTTCTTTCAGGCGTATCATTACAGGTATCTCATCTTCTCCATCTCTGAATTTAGTAGCCTCCCTACCCAGGATGGCTGTTCTGAATTCAGATCCGATCTGAAGGGTACTGACACCTTCTCTGTTGGCACGATCCCGATCGATGTCGATACTGATTTCAGGCTTGCTCACGATCATATCGCTACGGAGTTCTTCAACCCCTGGAATAGCAAGTGAGTCAAGGTAATGATGTACCAACCTGGAAGCAGCTATCAATTGTCCAAAATCATCTCCGATAATTTCAACAGAAATTGGTTTAGGTGTAGGTGGGCCACCTTGCTCCTGGTCCACTACGATTTCTGCACCGGGAATAATATCCTTGGTAGCGTTACGGATTTTGTCCATGTAATCTTTTGTGTTGACCCCATTCCGTTTGCTGAACTCAACAAAAGCCACTCCAACTTTTCCTTTATTAGATGTCGCGGCACGGTCAAACTGGTCCTCAGAAGCACCAAGGGCTACATTGGTAATCACCGACTCTACAATCGGATTATTTTCTCCAAGGGTCTCTATGACTTTTGATTCCATTACGCTGGTCAGGGAATCCGTTACATTGACATCGGTTCCTACAGGTAAAGTAAGGTAGACATAAATAAAATTAGGATCAGCTTTCGGAAAAAGCACAATATTCGATTGCCTTGTCAAAGTGATCCCGCATGAAGCAAACAAAAGTATTGTCATACCAAAAAGAAGTTTCCAGGGATGACGCAATGCCCATGTAAGAAATCCTGCATACCTCGCTTGTATTCCTGGCCAGCCTTTCCGCTGAAACCATTTTACACCTTTCGATAAAACATATTTATATAAGAATGCAAATACGATACAGACCAAAACAAAATTACCCATGCCAATATTTCCAGACATATAGAAGGCAACAGTGGTGAGCACTAATAATGCATATCCAAAAATCCTTCTTCTTTTTTGTTTAACTGGATCAATTACTTTCCCCTCTCTTACAGGATCGCCCATAAACCAAACCGCAAAAACTGGATTGATCACATATGCTACAAGGAGTGAAGCCGTAAGTGTAATAATGATGGTGACCGGGAGATAATGCATAAACTTTCCAAAAATGCCTCCCCAGAAGACCAATGGAAAGAATGGCGCCAGCGTAGTAGCCGTACCGGACAATACAGGTAAAAATACTTCACCGGCCGCTTTCTTTGCTGCTTGAACAATTGTCAACTTTGGCTCATCATGATAAATACGGTGTGTATTTTCCATGACGACAATAGCATCATCAACGACAATACCTAAGGCAAGCAGAAAGGCAAACAAGACAATAAAGTTCAACGTGAACCCTAATGCAGGTAAAATCATAAAGGCAATACACATGGACAAGGGCACGGACATCGCCACAAAAATGGCATCGGTGAGTCCCATAAAAAACATCAGGATCAAGGTCACCAGGATAAATCCGATGATGATCGTATTGATCAGGTCATGCAAGGTCACCCGTGTGGCTCTACTTTGATCTCCGGTTATAGTCACTTCGAGGTTCTCTGGAAATTCATTCGCCTGAAGCTCTTCAACAATCACTTTGATCTTATCTGAAGCCTCTATCAGGTTTTCACCGGTGCGTTTGATCACGTTAAGGGAAATGACATTTCTTGTATTGAGTCGGCTAAAACTCTCCTGATCTTCGTGCCCCATCCTGACTTCAGCAAAATCCTTCAGGAACAGGATGGCTCCGGATTGTGACGTAATAACAAGGTTTTTAATTTCTTCAACACTCTTAAAATCACCCCTGATAGAAACGGATCTGGTCATCCCGCCTATATCCACATTACCGGCTGATATGGTTGCGTTTTCATAAGCGAGTGCAGTTTCAATATCCCTGAAGGTGAGTGTTGCTGCTGCCAGCTTATACTTATCAACATTGATCTGCACTTCTTTGTCCAGTGCCCCGATCATGTCTACACGCGTAATCTCCCGCATCTCTTCAATCCTATCCTGCACTTTGTCCGCGAAATCTTTTAACCGGTCAAGGCTGTAATCACCTGCTATATTGACATTCATGATCGGAATCTCAGAGATATCAAATTCAGTGATCGTCGGATCATCCAACAAATCAGTTGGAAGGTCCCGCTTAGCCTTATCTACTCCATCTTTTACTTTCTGCTTGCAGACTGCCACATCCAGGTCTGTATTAAACTCAACGATGATATTCGAAAAATCCTGAACGGATGAAGATGTTATTTTCTTAACCCCACTTAAACCTTTGAGCTCTTTCTCGATAGGCTTGGTGACCAGTTGCTCCATATCAGAAGGGGAAGCACCGGGATATATCGTTGTCACAAAAATCTGTGGCACTGTGACATCGGGAAACTGTTCTTTGGGTATCGCCAGGTATGCCATGATACCGGCAAGGGTAATCAACACCGTAATAATAAAAATACTCGTACGGTTATCTATAGACCAGGAGGTTAATTTAAACTCTTTCATAGCAGACAAATAGCTTTAATAAAAGCTTGGTTGAATATTCAATTGTTAGATATCAATAAGGTATAGTGCTTGGACTAAAATATGACCGTCTCCCCGGTATTTACATCCTGATATCCGGTAGACACAAGGATATCGCCTTCTTTCAGACCGCTCAGGATTTCAACATATCCATTGTAGTTCTGGCCTTGCTGAACGATTGCTTTTTTCACAATTGCTTCCTGTCCGGCACCTGTCTTTTCAGCAATCAATACAAAATCACCATCTTCACCTGTCTGGATTAGATTGACCGGAATAGTGAATGCTTTTGAATTCTGGTAATCCACAATCTTCATCACAGCGATCTGATTGGCTCTATAATCTCCACCTTTGAGTTCGCACTCTATAGTGAATGTCCTGTTGACAGGATTAATACTCTTGCTTACATAACTTACGCGTGTGGTGATCTCTTTATCGAGATCAGGAAAATAGATTAGCACCTCATCCCCTTTTTTAACCTTCGCTGCATAAGCTTCTGTGACTGCGCCAATGATCTTGAGATCATTCAGATTGAGGATATTGCACAATGGCATTCCCGGAGAGATAGCTTGTCCTTGTTTCAACATTACCATATCTACAGTTCCTGTGGTGGGCGCATAGATTTTAGTCATGGCCATGTTCTCTTTGAGCGTAGCGATTGCACGCTCTGTTGATTCCTTATTGTTTTTAGCCTGGATATACTGTACTTCAGAACCTATATTTTGATCCCAAAGGGATTTTTGTCTGTTGTATAAATCCGTAGTCACGGCCAACTGGCCATCCAGTTCAGCAAGGTTTTTAAGTAGTACTGCATCTTCCAACTCAGCCAACAATTGGCCTCTCTTGACGAAATCACCGTTATCCACATATACGCTCTTGAGTGCACCAGGAATTTTGGAGGTGGCTGCAACACTCTCAGAAGCATCCACCCTGCCCTGGAGATCAATAAAATGTTTGAAGGGTGCTGATTTCAACTCCTGCAAACCAACCTTTCGCAGTTTCTTTTCAATCAGGCCTTGCTCTAACAATTGTTTCTCCAAAATAGCAATTTGAGCATCGATGGTTGCCTTCTGCTCCTTTAAATCGTTTAATTGTGCAAGTGGGTCCTCGGTACCTGCTTTTGAACCACAAGCTGCAAAAATCAAAACCAGCAATACTCCGGCTATATAATATATGCTGCGAAATTTTTTCATTGGTAAAATGTTATGTTTATTCATTTCAAATGTTGTGTAACGTTTCGTGTTAATTTTTGCCAAGGGCTTGTTTGAAGGCTACCAGTGATTTGAGAAAATCAAATCGTGCATTGACAAGATCAGCCTGTGACCTGTACAGGCCGGCCTGGGCCTGGGTGACTTCAAAACTGGAGCCAACACCTTGTTTAAATTTTGTTTCTGAGGTTTCAAAAATGCGCTCTGCCAGCGTCAGGTTTTTTTCCTGATTTTCCATTTTTTGTTTGGTGCTGAAATAATCTTTCCGCGCCGTTTCAATTTGCAGATCATACGCCATGCTCAGCATCCTTCTTTGCTCGTCCACTTTTAACCCCTGAATGACCGAACGCTCCTCCTTTGCTTTGTAATAACCACCATCATAGATAGGCATCGTGAGTCTGACACCCATAATGGACGAGGGTATCCAATAGAGTTGTTCATTCCCCTGGAATCCTGGGTCATATGAAGCAAAAAATGACATCACCGGCCACCAATCCTTGCGGAATGCATCGGTCTGGATGTCATTTAACTCTTTAGATTTCAGCGTGGATACATAGTCCGGCCGGTTCATATAACTTAACTTTTGAGTCGGATCTATATCTCCATAGATTGCGAGTAATTTGTTAACATCATCCGTGAGTGTAATCTGCTTAGTGATTGGCATATTCATATTAAACTTCAGCACGTCAGTCAGTTTATCGCGCTGACGGACGAGGCTTTCCAGGTCTGTTTTGAATCCGGAAAGAGCATACTCAAGCCGATCCACATCAAGTTGCTCCACAAAGCCTGCCTGATAATTAGCTTTCGTTTCAAACACCAGGTTTTCCTGGCTCTCAATATTCTTTTCGAGTATGAGTAAAGCTTCAGCGACCACCAGGGCAGGGATGTAAGCATCTGTGACTTTGTTCCGCAACTTTTCTACCGCGCTTTGAACCTGGATCACAGAGTAATCCTTATACATTTTGGCAGCTTTAATGGTTGCCAAATATTTATTATCAAAAAGGAGTTGGTTAAAAGTTATCGAAGCACCAATATCATTCTTCAAGGCAAATGTCAACTCCTGTCCTGGCTCTCCAAAACCTAAAGCCTCGGCAGGTATTGAAGGCTGTTGAATAAACCGATTGGCGTGTAACGCCAGACCTAATTGCGGAAAGGCAACAGATCTGTTCTCCTTGATTTGCCATTCTGCATCCTTCATATTAAGCTCAGCAATCCGGATATCGGAATGGTTAGCAAGCGCATATTCAAGACAATCTGCCAAGCTCATATTGTCCTGGCTTCTCAGCACCAGGATGGATGATAAAGAAATGAGAAACAATGTGATTCTTCTGTACATATCAGGAAAGTTTCTGTTGTAAGTAAGTAAGCCCTTTAGGGGAAACAATACCATGTAGGTAATGCATCATATATTCATTAAACAATACTACCCTCTCGGTATTACCGTCTGGAAACAAAGTAGGATCAAACATGTTGAAAGCCGTTGCGAGGTGAAGTTTAGCCAGTATATCGATAACAAAATTATCGCGGTACAAGCCTTCCTTTCTTCCTCTGTGCAGATTTTGCCGGATAACCTGATAAACAAAGTCATAGTGAAACTTCTGGAGCAGTTCCCAGGCAGGGCGGTGATATTTCTGGAGATCGTTGATAATATTGGTCTTCATCTGGGCCATTTCCTGAGAATTGGAATCCATGATGATAAAGATCTCCTCAAGGGCGTTAGGGGCCACCGCTGAAAGATTGATGCATTGTTCTTTTTCCCTCGAGATATGCCGCTCTAAAACCTTGATGACCAGGTCATCTTTGCTCTCCACCATCTGGTAGAGTGTCTTTTTGGATATGCCAAGATCTGCAGCTACATCATCCATCGTGATGCTCTTGATTCCGAAACGCAGAAAGAGCTTCTCTACCCTTTCTAACCAGTTGATATCCTGTGATGTGGTTGTCATGAATGAGGCTTTAAACACAGGAAACTTCTATTGGTTCAAAAGTTTTTAAAGTTTATATATTACTCTGCCGTTTTACCCGACGGAGGACTTTCCCAGTTCTACGGCAGCTATAATTGCCCGGGTCTCTTGCGTCGCGCCTTTTTCTCAGATTGGACTTTTTTCTCCTTAAGCCGCTCCTCTATGGATTGCTTAGTGGGTTTTGTTCTGATCCTTTTGACCTTGGGAATGACCGCTTTTACCAATAAGGATTCCATCCTGTCAAGTGCATGCTCCTTATTGGCCAATTGGGATCGTGCCTTCTGCGAAGTGACTGAAAGAATTCCCTCATCGTTGATCCGTGCAGCAAGTTTTTCAAAGACACGTCCTTTTTCTGCTTCAGTCAGCCCAGATGAGGACTTGACATCGAAGAGCGCATCAACTTTAGTTTCAGTTTTGTTGACATGCTGACCTCCCGCACCGGAACTCCGGCTGGTACGAAAGGTTACCTCACTTAGAATAATATCCCAATCCAACTTTGCCATGTTTGTCAGGAATAAAAAATTCCCGGCGAACTGAATATATTAACTGATCTGTC
>JAWXAW010000077.1:0-15220 GCA_034439675.1 Saprospiraceae bacterium
GTCATGGAAGGAAAGCCATTCGATGTCACCGAAGAAAATATACAGGCCCGATGCAGAGCCATCATCCTGATGGCGATCTCCAATAAGCATGGCAACATCTTGCTCAATACCACCAATAAAAGTGAGATGGCTGTAGGATATGGTACGTTATATGGCGATCTTGCCGGCGGACTTTCCGTTCTAGCAGATATTTACAAAACGGATATTTATCTCCTCGCAGATTATATCAACAAAGACCAACAAGTCATTCCAGAAAACTCTATCAACAAACCACCAAGTGCCGAATTGAGGCCGGGGCAAAAGGATAGTGATAGTCTGCCTGAATATCATATCCTGGATCCGATCCTGTATATGTATATTGAAAAAAGACTGGGGCCGCAGGAGATCATTGACATGGGGTATGATGAAAAACTGGTACGCAGGATATTGAAGTTAGTCAACACGAGTGAATTTAAAAGGCATCAAACTGCTCCTGTACTGAGAGTGTCTACGAAGGCCTTTGGCGTAGGGAGAAGGATGCCTATTGTGGGGAAATATTTAAGTTAAAATAAAAAAGGCCCCGTTCAGGGCCTTTTTTATTTATTTCTTCAACAAATCACGAATCTGTGTCAGCAATTCTTCTTGCGTTGGTCCTGCGGGGGGTGCAGGCGCTTCGTCCCTTTTATTTATGGCATTGAATGCCTTTACGATCAGAAACAGGATCCAGGCGATCACGACAAACTTGATCACGGCAGAAATGAAATTGCCATATTTCACAGCTCCCCAGGCCAGCGCGCTGATGTCATCTACTCCGGCAGCTTTCATGGCAGGCGTCAGGAGAAGCGGAGTGATAATATCACCTACCAGGGAAGAAATGATCGCACCAAAGGCACCGCCAATAACCACAGCCACCGCCAGGTCAATGACATTTCCCTTCATGATAAAGGCTTTGAATTCTTTAAGCATGCTCGTTTTGTTATAGTTGTTTATCTACCAGAAATACAAAAGTGATTTTGTCACGAGATATGTATCAATCTCAGGAATTTCTTTCTTCCCTGATCTTGTTCAACGCCGATCCTGCAATCACCCATTCCGCCTGCTGCTCATTGTATCCATGCAATACATCTAAGGTATCTTCTGTACCATCTGTATGACGAAGCCTGATCTTGATCTCTGAATCCGGGTTGAAATTATCAAAGCCAAGAATATCCACAAAGTCGTCTTGTCTCACCAGGTCATAATCGGCCGGATTAACGAAGGTCAACGCCAGCATTCCTTGCTTCTTCAGATTGGTCTGGTGGATACGGGCGAATGATTTTACAACAATCGCTTTTACCCCTAGATATCTTGGTTCCATGGCTGCATGTTCTCTTGAAGAACCTTCCCCATAATTTTCTTCACCGAAGACAACGGTTGAAACACCTTTCTTCTGATAAGCTCTTGCGGAATCAGGTACAGCCATGTATTTGCCTTCGTCGTGATTGATCACCTTATTGGCCTCACCGTTGAAAGCATTGATCGCACCGATAAAACAATTGTTTGAAATATTTTCAAGATGTCCTCTGTATTTCAACCACGGTCCGGCCATTGAAATGTGGTCAGTTGTACATTTCCCCTGCGCTTTGAGCAACACTCTCATGCCTTGAACCTGCTCAGGTGTGATCGGTGTAAATGGTGTGAGCAGTTGCAGACGATCTGACGCCGGATCAACATCCACATTGATCTTGAATCCTTCTGCTGCCGGTGCCTGGAACCCTGAATCTTTAACATCAAATCCCTTCGGAGGCAGTTCGACCCCTACTGGTGGATCGAAGCGTACTTCCACTCCATCTTCGTTGATCAACGAATCCGTCAGTGGGTTGAAATTTAAATCGCCGGCAAAAACAAGGGCCGTTACGATTTCAGGAGATGCTACAAATGCATGTGTGGATGCATTGCCATCATTCCGTTTGGCAAAATTTCTGTTGAATGAAGTGATGATTGAATTTCTGCGTTTTGGATCATCCATATGTCTGGCCCATTGACCGATGCAGGGACCGCAAGCATTAGCCAATACCAGGCCTCCGACTTCTTCGAAATCCTTGAGCATGCCATCACGCTCAACGGTGTAGCGTATCAGTTCAGAACCCGGAGTCACCGTAAATTCTGATTTCACTTTCAGCTTTTTATCCTTAGCCTGCTTAGCTATCGAGGCTGCTCTTGAGATATCTTCATAGGAGGAGTTTGTGCAAGAGCCTATAAGTCCAACATCCAGTTTTTCAGGATAATCATTTTTAGCTACGGCAGCAGCAAATTCACTGATAGGCCATGCGAGATCCGGTGTGTATGGACCGTTGATATGCGGTTCGAGTGTATCGAGATCAATCTCAATGACCTGGTCAAAATAGTTGGCAGGATCAGCATAGCATTCCGGGTCACCGGTGAGATGAGCAGCAATACTATCTGCGATAGTAGCTACATCTGCTCTGCCAGTCGCTTTAAGTAGGCGTGCCATCGAATCATCATATCCGAATGTTGAAGTGGTAGCACCTATTTCAGCTCCCATGTTGCAGATCGTTCCCTTTCCGGTACATGACATGGAGCGTGCGCCTTCGCCGAAGTATTCGACGATAGCTCCTGTCCCGCCTTTTACGGTAAGGATACCGGCTACTTTCAGGATCACATCCTTTGGTGAAGTCCAGCCGCTGAGTTTGCCTTTCAGGTGAATTCCTATCAGTTTAGGCATTTTAAGTTCCCACGGCATTCCGACCATGACATCCACTGCATCTGCACCTCCTACGCCTATGGCCAGCATTCCGAGACCACCGGCATTTGGTGTGTGGCTGTCGGTGCCGATCATCATAGCTCCGGGAAAAGCATAATTTTCTAAAACCGTCTGATGGATGATCCCGGCACCGGGCTTCCAGAAACCAATTCCATATTTGGTGGATACCGAAGAAAGGAAAGAATATACTTCTGAATTGACATCCAATGCTGTCTTGAGATCGGTGTCTGCACCAGTCTGGGCCAGGATCAGGTGATCACAATGCACTGTGCTGGGCACGGCGGTTTTCTCCATTCCGCACATCATAAACTGAAGCAGGGCCATTTGAGCTGTTGCGTCCTGCATAGCCACCCGGTCCGGGGCAAAAAACACATAGTCCTTGCCTCTTGCATAGTCCCGTATAGGAGAACCTGCATGAAGGTGACTAAAAAGGATCTTTTCAGAGAGGGTCAGCGGTCTACCCAGTACTTTCCTGGCATTATCCACTTTGCCCGGAAGGGCGGCATATACCGCCTTGATCATATCAAAATCGAATATCATGATGTATAGTTAGTAATGTTGAATATCCATAAAACGAAACCCCAAAAATAAGGTTCTTACCCTAACATAACGGGTATTATTCTTGGTTGTTGGTGGGGACACCAACAACTGACTGCAACTAAATCACCCCTCCAGTCTTTCAATCAACCGACCAGCGATCCTGAGGAAGTCCATTTCCGTGATGATCCCTATCAACTCTCCGCTCTTGACGACGGGCAGGCAGCCGATACTGTTTTTGCGCATGATAAACATAGCCTCATGGATGGTAGCATTAGGATCGATGGTGAATGGGTTACTATTCATGATATCCTTGGCAGTCGTGATCTCTGGCTCCAGACCTGGGTCGTGGCTACGAAGTTTGAGCATATGTCGCAGGACGTGTCTCAGTGTGATAAGGCCCACGAGTTTCCCTTCCTTGTCCTCCACCGGGGTGTACCTGATTTTCCGCCAGTCCATCATATCGATGACCAGGTCCAGAATGTCGTCCTTTTGAACAGTAAAGAGATCTGTGGTCATAAATTCACTGACCTTGAGTCCGGATGGCCTGTATTCTTTGAGGTCTTTGAGTTCCGGCATCTTCCATTTATGGACCGGGATTCCTGATTTTTCATTGACACACATGGCATACGTCAACACCGTCAATGCCTCATCCTCGGTGGTTTCCTTTTTCAATTTAGTATACGACCTCAAGGCCCACCTGGCTCCATTCATATGCTCGGTAGCCCTTTCTTCAATGACCTCCATATATCGGGAGATGCTATCCGGATGGACATTGCGCATCTCAAGCCCTTTTTTCGCTCTTGGTATCAGCTCCTTGAGGGCCAGTTCGACAACAGGTATTTTCTGGTCAAACATCCAGGTAAACTTGGAATCGATTCCAAACTTGGCTGCCTTTCCGAAGTTATCAAAGACGTCTTCAAATCCGATCTTATTCCGGATATCGCCTACATCATCATGCATCTGCACCATACATCCCAACCAGAAGGCTGCATTTGCCACTTCGTCAAGCACCGTAGGTCCGGCCGGCAGCACCCGATTTTCAATCCTGAGATGTGGTTTGCCGTTATCACTGATACCGTAACATGGCCGATTCCAACGATATACGGTGCTGTTATGCACTTGCAACGAGCGCAACTTAGGTACCTGGCCGGTACTGATCATGGCAAGCGCGTCTTCCTGCACGTCTCCGCTTAGTAAAACTCTGAACCGCACTATATCCTCTCTGTAAATTTCAAGAATCGATTTATCAATCCATTGTCTTCCAAAATTGACACGTGCACTTCGTTCACGCATGTGATCGTGACTGGTCCGCGTGTCAAGTGCCTGTTGGAACATAGCGATCCTGGACTCATGCCACAACCTACGCCCGAAAACTATAGGAGAGTTTGCTCCCATAGCCATGACAGGTGCTGCCAATGCTTGTGACAGATTATACATACTGACAAACTCCGTGGGATGCACCTGGAGGTGAACCTGGAAACTTGTATTTACGGCTTCAATCAGAGGGGAGTCGTGTTTGATCAGGAGCTCATCTATCCCAACCAGGTTGAGTTCATAACTATTGCCCACCAGTTGTTGGTTGATGGCTTCCATCAGGGCAAAGTAGCGCTGCTTAGGCGTCAGATTGTTCATGTCAAGATCAAACTTCCTCAATGTCGGAAGGATACCGGTGAGCACGATGGTAGCGCCGAGTTTATTGATGACATGCTCTATTTTCTCCAGTTTGCCGGTACATTCATCTTCCAGGTCCCTGAGGGCATTTCCGCTGAATTCACGGGGTTCAAGGTTGATTTCGAGGTTAAATTTGGCGAGTTCTGTTTCCACCCATGGCCACTCCTCCATGAGTTTAAGGGCCTCCATATTGATACAGGCAGGTTTGAACGTCTTCTGATCGACCAGGACCATTTCCTGCTCGGCGCCGATCCGCACGATGTCTTTTTCAAACCAGTCATTGTCGATCATATATTCCAATGCTCTGACATCGTCGAGGAGTGATTTGACGAATTGCTGCATCTGGTCCTGCGATTTTACGATCGAAACACGCTGCTCTCCCATGATTCCTGTTTTTTGTATTGAAATGAGTATTAAGAAGGGAAAAATAAGACACAATTTGAGAGTTTGGCTAAAACCGTGATTTATTTGTAAAAAAAAAGCGAAGGCTTAGGCGGAGGAGGAGGCTGTCATGAGATTATCGTGGTTGTTGGAGCAAATTCCAACAACGGCTGTGCGCCGATCCAAGAGTTTGCTCCTGCATCTATGAGAATTCACTATTTGTATTCCTCTGGCATCTCTCCCTTTATAATGAAAAGGCTATTTCAAACGTTACCTTGGGGTCAAATGGAAAAAAGCTTATTACGGTTTGGGATATTTATCTGCCTTTTTACTGGATTGATGACGTTGTCATGCAAAAATGATGACAGGTTGGAGTTATTCGAACTTAATTTCCCTCCACCTCCGATTGAGTTTGACATCCTGCCCGGATTGAATACGTTTGATACCCATATCTATTCGTTCAGTCCTATCCCCACAAGGTATCTTGAAAGGCTCGCTGCCTCCGGCCACAGTGCTGAGGAGGTCATTGCGATTGAAGCTAAGGATGCTTCTCTCTCGAGTTTGTTTGGCGATGAAAACCTAAACTTCATCTCCAGAGTATCGATTTACATATTTGATCCCTTCGAGCCGGCTAATAAAGTTGAATTTTTATATCTCGAACCCATCCCCTATAAGGAAAAGACTACCATCCGGCTCTTCCCCGGCATCACGGATATCAGTGACTGGGTCAAGGAAGAATTTATTGGCATAGAGATTCGGTTAAATTTCAGAGAAATCTCACCTGCATTGACGGAGATGGAACTGGAGTTTGATCTGAGAGTTCTTGGAAAGTGATGCTTCGACGCTGCTCAGCAACCGGAAAAAAATGACAATGATAAGTGAAGGGTAAAAAGCTAGCTATGAAGTCCTTCTTTTTAAAATTATTTTGAAAGCGTATTGATTCCAAAGGAGTGTGGCCTGTTCCGAACCTTTCCTCTCCTTTGTTTGTCTTGTTAGGTAGTCTTTCTTGATTAGTGTGGCCATTCTCACCTGATGGGCCACACTTGATAGCTATTTACTCATCCTCATGAATGCATGTTGACCAGGTAGTGAAGGGCGTGATATTGATCACCTAAAACGTTCATAGCTAGTGATTAACAATACATTTCAGGAATTCCTTTCCCAGATCAGGTTTCCATTCCTGGGTGACAACCTAATGCGGAAATACGAAAATGAGAAGTCACCGCTCAGGTCAGAACTTTTCAGCACAGAGCAGCTTGAACAATATGCCTTATCACTGGCAGCATTGCATACGCTGAGTAGTGATCCGGTGCCTGAGCAACTCCTCAAACGATTGGATGAAAACGAAGCCATTTTAATTGAAGTCCGCAACCTACTCATCGAATCAGCAAAGGAAAACAGTTTGATATCCCCTGCAGGAGAATGGTTACTCGATAATTTTTACAGTATTGAGGAACAAATCCAGATAGGTAAAAAACACTTTCCCAAATCCTACAGTGAAACATTACCCCGGTTAGCTAAAGGTCCATTAGCAGGACTCCCCAGGGTATATGACATCGCGCTTGAAATTATAGCACACAGTGATGGCCGGGTAGACCCTGAAAATCTATACAGTTTCGTCACCACCTACCAGGAGGCTACTAATCTTAAACTTGGCGAACTATGGGCTATTCCTATCATGTTGCGCATCGCCCTGATAGAAAATCTCCGAAGGTTGGCAGCCACGATAGCCAGGGACCGTATCAATAAAAATCTTGCAGATTACTGGGCGGATAAAATGACCGAAACGGCTGAAAAAGATCCCAAGAGCCTGATCGTGGTGACAGCAGATATGGCTCGCTCCAATCCACCTATTGTAAGCTCCTTTGTTGCAGAGCTCACGCGTCGGTTACTCGGTAAAGGCCCTGCACTTTCTTTACCCCTCTCCTGGGTGGAACAAAGACTGGCAGAAAATGGTCTAACGACCAACATGCTTGTGCATCAGGAAAACCAGAAGCAAGCTGCTGACCAGGTATCCATGAGCAATAGCATCAGCAGCCTTCGGTTTATCAACAACGCTGACTGGCGTGAATTTGTAGAAAAAACAAGTGGTGTCGAAAGAATATTGAGGACGGATATCGGGGGCACCTACGGTCACATGGATTTCATAACCCGTGACCACTATCGACATCGTGTAGAGGCTATTGCAAAACGTAGCGGTACGCCAGAACCTGAAGTAGCCAGCATGGCCATAGATGCTGCGCGGGAAATGTATGTTTCAGGAAAGGGCAATCAGCGTAACACCCATGTGGGTTTTTATCTCACAGGCAAAGGGGTTGTCAGCACGGAAAAAAGTGCAGGTATAAAATTCACCTGGTTTGAAAAATTAAAATGTTCACTGGCTGAATATTCTTTTACCGCTTACGCCGGTTCGATCATCCTGTTGACCCTTTTGCTATCAGGCATACTGGTTCGGCATGCCTATCATCAGCATCAACACCTTGGCTGGTTAATCATGATAGCGATACTGACGATTATGGCTACCAGTCAGCTCGCAACGGCCATTGTCAATTGGTTTGCCACGCTTATGGTACAACCGGATTTTATGTCCCGTATGGATTATTCCAGGGGCATTCCTCCATCATCACGTACATTAGTTGCTGTACCTACCTTATTTAACAGCTCAGCAGAACTTGATCATTTACTGGAGAGCATGGAAGTGCGGTTTCTCGCCAACAAACAAGATAACCTTCACTTCGCATTAATAACTGATTTTCGTGATGCACCTGTTGAAGTACTCCCCGGAGACAAGGATTTACTGACGTATGCAGAAAAGAGGATACGTGAACTCAATACGAAGTACAGCAGTGCAAAAGAGGATACTTTTTTTCTATTGCACCGCCCGCGCTTGTGGAACGCCGTAGATAAAATATGGATGGGGTATGAACGGAAGCGTGGCAAGCTAGGCGACCTGAATGCTATACTCAGAGGGCATGGGCAGGAAAAATTTTCGTTGATCGCAGGTGATCAATCTGTCCTGCAGGCTATAAAATACGTGATCACCCTCGATACAGATACACAGCTGCCACGGGAAGCCGCTTGGAAAATAATGGCGGCGCTTGATCATCCTCTCAATCATCCGCACTATGATCCAATTAAAAACCGGATCACGGACGGTTATGGAATCCTTCAACCGAGACTAGCCTCCAGTTTACCTCATTCAGGTTCTTCTTGGTTTGCAAGAATCCATGGCAATGAGGAAGGCATTGATCCTTACACACGCGTGATATCGGATGTTTACCAGGATGTATTAAAAGAGGGTTCCTTTGTCGGCAAAGGAATTTATGATGTTGATGCTTTTGAAAAAACACTTAGTGAACGATTTCCGGAAAACCGCATACTGAGCCATGATCTGCTGGAAGGATGTCATGCACGATCAGGTCTGATCAGTGATGTACAATTGTACGAAGAACATCCCTCCACGTACCTGGCGGATGTGAAACGCCGTCATCGCTGGATACGCGGGGACTGGCAGATTACACGTTGGTTGTATCCAAGTGTTCCCGGCTATACAAAAGGCAATCAAAAAAATCAACTTACCGCCTTATCCCGGTGGAAGATCTTTGACAACCTACGTCGAAGTCTTGTACCCCAGGCGATGTTGATCATATTCCTGTTTGGCTGGATTATTTCCTCTACACCTTGGTTCTGGACCTTTTCTGTCATCGGCATCATCATCCCGCCTTCCGTTCTGTCCTTTGGCTGGAGCTTTCTGACAAAGACACCTGATGTCAAATGGAAAAACCACATCGCTGCTAGTAAGGAATTACTCGTCAACAACCTGGTGAGGCATGCCTGGACCATCATCAGCCTTCCTTATGAGGCCTATGTAAATACGGATGCCATTAGTCGTACGATGTGGCGTATGCACGTCTCCCGGAAAAATCTATTACAATGGGATCCCTTCCATGCAGGTCCCTCCACAAAAAGTCTGGGTGGGCATTTTAAAACAATGTGGTTTGGATCCTTCTCAGGGTCGGCTTTGATCCTCCTTCTTCCATTTATTTCCTGGCCGGCTTTTATCATTGCCAGTCCGATTCTTAGCTTATGGATAGTCTCTCCATTTATAGCCTGGTGGATAAGCTTGCCTCAACAGCGCAAGAAAGCAAGTCTTTCAAAGCAGCAAAATCAATATTTACAAAATCTGGCACGTAAAACGTGGGCATTTTTTGAAAATTTCATGGGGCCCGACGACAATTGGTTGCCACCCGACAATTACCAGGAGAACCCTGAACCCAGGATCGCTCATCGTACTTCACCTACGAATATCGGGTTATCCTTGCTGTCTTCACTAGCTGCGCATGATTTCGGGTATCTCACTACACTGCAGTTGCTGGACAGAAGCCAGAAAACGCTGTCAACCATGCAAACACTTGAGCGTCATAAAGGACACTTTTTAAATTGGTACCATACACAGACTTTACTACCGCTCCATCCTCGTTACGTATCAACAGTGGATAGCGGTAACCTTGCAGCCTGTATGCTAACATTCAAGGAGGGATTATTGTCACTACATAATTTACCAGTACTTCGTGAAGACCTCTATAATGGCTTGACAGATACCATCAATGTGCTTCGGGAGAAAGCAAAGGAACCGAGCGCATTCCAAAAAATAATAGATGCCTGGCATGCAATGGGACCAGAGGAATCACTGCGTCTCTCCTCAGCGAAAACATTTCTCGATACCTTACTTCCTGCTGCCGAAGCATTTCTGGATCAACAAAAAACAACGGGATCAAACGAAGGTTACTGGTGGGCCGAAACACTAGTAAAGCAATGTTCAGATGCAGCATTTGAATTGAGCACCCTCACTGGATGGATGCAGGATGTTGAGCAACATCAAAAGCTAATAGAAGTCTTCAGGATGCCTGATCAGATACCCTCTCTGAATGACCTTATGAACATGACCGAGGTTATCCTGCCTAAACTTGAAAATAGTATTGTAGAAGAGAATGGACCGGAGGAAAAGGAATGGTTGATTGCCTTGGAGTCCAGCATCCGTAACTCGAGATTGATGGCTGAGGGGATGATTGAATCTATTGCCGCGTTGGAAAAACAATGCATTGAATTTTCGGATTATGACTATGATTTCTTGTTCGATCCGGTCCAGCATTTCTTTTCAATCGGTTACAATGTAGAGGACCACCGCCGTGATCCGGGATGTTATGATCTGCTCGGATCCGAAGCTAGACTGGGTGTCTTTGTGGCGATAGCCCAAGGGAAAATTCCTCAGGAAAGTTGGTTCGCTTTGGGCAGACAACTCACTATGACAGGCAAGGATCCTGTCTTGATTTCATGGAGTGGCTCCATGTTTGAATACCTCATGCCGCTGCTGATAGCCCCAGTGTATGAATCAACCTTGCTGGATCAAACACACAAAGGAGCTGTTCGGCGACAGATTGAATATGGCCAGCGAAGAGGTCTCCCATGGGGATTATCAGAGTCATGTTTCAGCATGGTGCACGCAAACATGGATTACATGTATAGGGCATTTGGTGTTCCGGGATTGGGCCTTAAGCGTGGATTGGCGGATGATTACGTGGTTGCCCCCTATGCTTCCATCATGGCGTTGATGATCGAACCTGATGAGGCCTATGAAAATCTTAAGGAAATGTCGCTGCAGGGTTTTGAAGGAAAGTGGGGGTTCTATGAAGCTATTGATTACACGGCCTCCAGATTGCAACGTGGCCAGACCGAAAGTGTTGTGAAAGCATTTATGGCCCACCATCAAGGAATGAGTTTATTATCGCTTGACTATCTGCTTCGTGACCAGCCCATGCAAAAACGTTTTCAGGCTGATCTGCGGTTCCAGACTTCGCTGTTGTTACTCCAGGAAAAAATTCCACAGATCACGACCTATTTTGCACCGATGGTCGATATTACTGATCTACCGTCTGAAACTGTCAACACAGATCTGAGAGTCATCCCTACTTCCGACACACTTGTACCTGAAGTTCAGCTATTGTCTAACGGTAGATATCATGTGATGGTGAGCAATGCCGGTGGTGGATACAGTCGATGGAAAGATACTGCCGTCACTCGATGGCGGGAAGATGGCACATGCGACAACTGGGGCAGCTTCTGCTATATCCGTGATCTGGAGACGGGAGCGTTTTGGTCATCCGGACACCAACCTACAGTCAAGCAGACTGAACATTATGAAGTTATTTTTTCACAGGGACGGGCGGAAATCAAAAGAAGAGATTACAATATTGATGTGCATACTGAGATCGTGGTATCACCGGAGGATGATGTGGAATTGAGACGTCTGCATATCACCAACCGGTCCCGGAAAAAGAGACAGATTGAGTTTACTAGCTATGCAGAAGTAGTTTTGAATTCAGGCATGGCTGATATGCTGCACCCGGCGTTCAGCAACCTGTTTGTCCAAACCGAAATCATCCCACCCCGTCATGCGATCATGTGTACACGCCGACCCCGCTCTGTCGAAGAACATCCCTTGTGGATGTTTCACTTGATGAAAGTACATGGGGTGGATGTACAAGAGGTGAGTTTTGAAACCAGCAGAGATCATTTTATCGGACGGGGAAATACCATCAGTGATCCGCAGTCCATGATGCAAAAAGAAGGGCTTTCAGGAAATGAAGGATCGATCTTAGATCCAATCGTGGCCATTCAATACCGGGTCACGCTCAAGCCATATGAAACCATCACCTTAGACATGGTGTATGGCATAGGTGGGACACAGGAGGAAGGGCAACGTCTTGTTGAAAAATACCAGGACAAGCATATGATCGATCGTGCCTTCGAACTGGCATGGACACACAGCCAGGTGGAGCTGCGACAGATCAATGCCACTGCAGCTGAAGCCCTATTGTATTGCAGAATGGCCGGCTCCATTATTTATGCCAATGCTTCCTTTCGCGCTGATCCCGCGATCATCCTAAAAAATCACCGCGAACAATCCGGATTGTGGAGTCATTCTATATCCGGAGACTTCCCGATAGTACTGCTACAGATCGAAGACAATACGAACATTGAGCTCGTCGAGCAGATGGTCAAGGCACATGCTTTCTGGCGGCAGAAAGGACTTATCGTGGATCTTGTGATCTGGAATGAAGATCATGGTGGGTACCGGCAGGTTTTGCAAAATCAAATCTTGTCGCTGATAGCGCCTACCAATATTGCAGAAGAACAAAACTGGCCTGGTAGTATTTTCATCCGATCTGCAGACCAATTGTCAAATGAAGACCGCATCCTTTTTCAGACAATAGCCCGGGTGATCATTTCGGATAAACTTGGAACCCTCGAAGGACAACTCAACAGGCGAAAAAAATTAAAACCTATTCTTCCAAATTTTATCGCGCAGAAATTTTTTCCCATCATCGAATCTGCCCTTGAAACGCGTGAAGATCTTTTATTCTTTAATGGCATCGGAGGATTTTCGAAAAACGGAAAAGAATATGTGATCACAACCAAGCCGGACCAGGTTACACCGGCTCCCTGGTCAAATGTGATCGCTAATCCCCAATTTGGAACTGTCATATCCGAAAGCGGACAATCCTACACCTGGTTTCAAAATGCTCATGAGCAAAGGTTGACGCCATGGCACAATGATCCGGTCACTGACATGGGTGGTGAGCACTTTTATATCCGGGATGAAGAAACCGGTCGGTTTTGGTCACCTGCTCCCCTCCCGGTGAGAGGCAAGACTCCCTATATCACCCGACATGGATTTGGATATAGTGTGTTTGAGCATCTTGAAGACGGCATTCACACGACTATGCGGGTGTATACAGATACAGAAAAACCGATAAAATATTCAGTTATCAGCATAGAAAACCAATCTGAAAGAACACGTCAATTGTCAGCAACAGGTTATGTAGAGTGGGTGCTGGGTGATCTACAGCACAAAACAAAAATGCACATCACCACTGAAGTTGATTTAAACAGTGATGCCATTATCGCCTGCAATTCATATTCAACAGAATTTGGACGTTTGCTTGCGTTCTTTGATGTTAATGATCCGGGGCGGATCATCACCACTGACCGGGAAGAATTCCTGGGCAGGAATGGTACAGCAAAAAAACCTGAAGCACTTCGAAAAGCAAAACTTTCCGGCAGGACAGGTGCAGCGTTAGATCCTTGCGCGGCGATACAAGTTACCATGACGCTTGAAGTCGGTGAGAAAAATGAATTCGTCTTCAGACTTGGCGCAGCATCCCAAATGGAAGACCTCCGTTATCTCATTGGCCAGGGCAGAGGTAAAACCGCCGCTAAAGAAGCATTTGAAAAGGTAAAGGTCAGCTGGGACAAATCTTTGTCTGTGATCAAAGTGGAAAGCCCTGATCTTTCATTAAACACATTGACCAATGGCTGGCTCAATTACCAGACACTTTCATGCAGATTGTGGGCCAGGAGTGGTTTCTATCAATCCGGTGGAGCTTATGGCTTCCGTGATCAACTTCAGGACGTGTTGTCCCTGCTTCATAATGAACCGGTATTGGCGCGCCAACAAATTCTTTTATGTGCTTCACGCCAGTTTGCACAGGGCGATGTACAGCACTGGTGGCATCCACCTGCAGGCAGAGGTGTTCGGACACGTTGTTCGGATGACTACCTATGGCTTCCATACGTCACTTCAAGTTATGTATTAGTGACAGGCGATGTCTCCATCCTGGATGAGCAGGTTCAATACCTGGAGAGTCGTCCGCTTGCCAAAGAGGAGCATTCGTATTATGATATGCCTATTCGTTCAGATCAGACAGCAAGTCTGTATGATCATTGTGTGAAAGCTATCGAATTCGGATTGCAGTTTGGTCAGCATGGTTTGCCGCTCATGGGTGCCGGAGACTGGAATGATGGCATGGACCGAGTAGGGTCAGAAGGGAAGGGTGAAAGTGTTTGGCTCGCTTGGTTTTTATCAGATACGATCCAGCGGTTTAGTGAAGTGGCAGGACTGAAGGAAGATCAATTGCTACTCAATCGTTTCGAAGTGATACTGAGTACATTGAAAGAAAATATTGAAAAAAATGCCTGGGATGGCGAATGGTACCGCAGAGCTTACTTTGACGATGGCACTCCACTCGGATCAAAAACGAATGAAGAGTGTAAGATTGATTCCATTGCACAAAGCTGGGCTGTCATTTCAGGAGTTGGTGATAAGGAAAGATCTCACCAGGGTATGCGTGAGGCAGAAAAACGACTAGTACGTAAGCAAGACAAGATCATTCAGCTATTTGATCCGCCGTTTGATACATCTGATTTAAATCCGGGATATATCAAAGGATATGTCCCAGGTGTGCGGGAAAACGGAGGCCAGTATACACATGCGGCCATCTGGATGATCATGGCTTTTGCAGCTATGCGTGACAAAGAGAAGATGTGGGACCTGTTACAAATGATCAATCCAATCAATCACGGAAGCACACCTGAAGGAATGCAAAGGTATAAGGTGGAGCCTTATGTAGTCGCTGCTGATGTGTATGCGGTATCTCAGCATTCCGGGAGAGGTGGATGGACATGGTATACAGGATCGGCAGGTTGGTTGTATCAATTGATCGTGGATGCCGTGATCGGGCTTAAGCGTCGTAGAGATATGCTGCACCTTGATCCATGCCTTCCAACGGAATGGGGCAATGTCAGCATTCAATACAAGTTCAAAACCTCTGTCTACATGATAGAAATGCTGCAGGAAGGATCAGGCACTGATGGAATGCAGATTATGCTTGATGGCGATAGGATTACAGGAAATTCAATCAAGCTGGTTGATGATGGGCAGGAACACCAGGTGAGTGTGAAAATGTGAGTGGTGAGTGGTGAGTGGTGAGTGGTGAGTGGTGAGTGGTGAGTGGTGAGTGGTGAGTGGTGAGTGGTGAGTGGTGA
>JAWXAW010000078.1:0-53504 GCA_034439675.1 Saprospiraceae bacterium
ACCTTGACGAAAAAGAGATCGCAGATTTTAAAGACGGTAACACAGGCATATTCAGTATAACGGTATATGCTGAAAAACCCAAATCCTGTTGTGAACCAGATTCGGGATGTTGCTAATCATCAAAAAGGACTACAAAAAATATATGGTGAAGATGGTGTACACCCAAACCTCTCGGGATATCCATTTATGGAACCACTGGTTGAAGCAGGCATTGCCAAAGCGTTGAAAAGAAAATAAGCAAATCGAACAATTGTAAAAAAAATAAACGCATAGCCAGCTGATGAAGATCGCCCTATTTTCAGATATCCATGCCAATCTCCCCGCACTGCAAGCCTGCTTTGAACATATGGCCCAGCATAAACCGGATGCCATCTATTGCCTTGGAGATTTGGTAGGTTACAATATATGGCCTAATGAAGTCATCAATGAAATCAGACGAAGAGGCATACCGACCCTTGCAGGCAATTATGACCAGGGCATTGGACTGCACAGCAATGATTGTGGATGCGCCTACAAAACAGATGTGGAAAAAGAGATGGGCGCAATCTCTATTTCCTACACCAATTCCATTGTCGGAGAGAACGAACGAAATTATCTACGTTCTCTTCCAGCTCATCTCCGTGTTGAATTTAAAAACGGTGAAGACTTGATTACCCTGCTGATGGTCCATGCAAGCCCAAGAAAAATAAATGAATATCTGTTTGAAGACCGTGACGAGAAGAGCCTTTTGAACATCATGGAAAGAGCTCATGCCGATATCATGTGTTTCGGCCACACGCACAGACCTTATCACAGGATAGTCATGACTGGTGATGTCCTAAGGCCAAAATATCGTCACGCTATCAACATCGGCTCCGTCGGCAAGCCTAAGGATAGCGATCCAAAAGGATGTTATGTCCTGCTGACCATAGATGAACAACCTTCATTGTATGCCAGAGAATCCATACAGGTGGAATTCATCCGGTTTGCGTATGATATTGAAAAAGCAGCTTCAGCCATTGAGGACAGTGTACTTCCGAATGCTTACGCAGTAATGTTGCGTAAGGGGATATGAACAGGTGAACTGGATCTAAAAGAAAAATGTTATCACTGCCAACATAACGAATAAGACAATGATAGTGGTGATCAGGAGAGCCGACAATGCAATGTACTTCAGTGTAAGCTTTATCCACTGGTCTTTATAAAAGAGGCGCATAGACAGGAACAAGTAGACCACCGGATAAACAATAACAATGAGGGCTAACCAACTTTCCACTTCCTCTTCCCATTCACTCCCCAGCAATCTTAACGTCGCCACGACCAAGATAAACAGTAACATAATAATGAAAAGAAAAGCGTAATGATAAATGGAAAAAATAAAATGCTCCACAAAGGTCTTTCGTTGACTCCGCCAATAGAGTAGCTTGAGAAAAAGAGCGAAAAAAGGCAGGCTTAGAAAAAACAGTTGCGGCAGTGTATGCACTACCTCGTTGACAAGGGCAGTCGTGGCTTTAACCTCATCACCCTCGTGCTCCTTTTCCAGTTCTTCAGCCCGCTTGAGCATTCCTTCATCCAAAATATACTCCAGCCAACCCACCTGTGCTGCGGTATCCGCCTGGACATCAAATAATTCAATTTCAACTTCGGATGCTGACGAATCATCCGCAATGGATGCTACATCGATCTGCAATCGCTGAATGGAATGGATGAGTGTGTTCGCATAGACAGTATCGGCAGTACCCTGAAGAAAAGACTTTTCCTGTTCGAGGTTATATAACCGCTTTGAATAGTTCGTTTCCGGTGTTACAGAAGATGTATACGTTTCATCTCCGATAAAAATAAAGAACGTCAGAAAAAACACAGAAGAGGCAAATACATAAAACCGGATTGGCTCAAGATGCCTTTGCCTTTTGCCTTCAAGGTATTCTTTTGCCACCAGGCCTGGCCTGGTCACCAGGCTCTTCATGGTATGCCACAGTTTCCCATCGTAGTGAAAGAGATCCTGGATATAGTGGATGATCAGGTGAAGTGTGGAATCATTCAACTCAAGATTTTCCTGGCCACATTGGGTACAAAACCGCTCCTCTACCTCATGGCTGCAGTTCAGGCAATGTTTTTCTGTTCGTCGTTTTTTATGATTCATAGCGGTTTGACCTCAAGCGTCCAAATATAGAACACCTGCGCAGTATTCAGACTATGTATTTCATTTAACCATATCTAAAGGATGGATCCGGGAAAATCCATCTTTTACCCTTTTGGTTCACTTCCATTTATAGAGGGTAACTTATGTTGATTCCAAAGCAAAAAATTAAATCTACAAACCATGAGGTCTGCACGTTTATTATGTTGTGAGACCGTATCGGGAATTAGTATTTTTGATCAACTAATTAACCATATTGGTTTCAAATCTCCTTGATCCGGTGCCTTTAAAAAAGATCACCCCCCAATAAGATAATTCTATTAATAAGCCCAAAGACTAAAGTATCTGGATCTTCCAACTGAAAAGTGGCCAACGAATCAGACCCACAACCCATCCTAAGTACAATGAGACCCAAATCTGGAAAAATAGTCCCCATTTCTGAAAACCAGACGCCAGGAGGAATAAAAAAAGCCACGGTATTTAGCCGTGGCTTTTTTAGTTGTGCAATGTCCTTAATGTGCCTGGTAAAGAACATGCAAAATCAATATCGGAGACCTATTGTGCAGCAGCAGCCGGAGCAGCAGCCGGACTAGCAGCATCACTGTTCCACATATCGCGGATAGCGATGTACTTACCGTCGCGCAGTTCAAACAAGGTCATGTATTTGCCCGTTTTGAGGACTTTGCCATCCTTGCCTGTGACGGTTGACGTTCCGGTTTCGGTTGCATATTTACCTGCTGCCCAAACACCTGTAGTGGCAAAGGAAACAGTGCTTCCGGTGGTATCCATTTCCATATCCTTTTTAATACCAGCTTTGATTGCATCCATTCCTACACGGGTAGGTTCGTCATCCGCAAGGCTTTCTGCATCGGCAGTATAATAGGCAGCTACACCATCAACATCCTTTGCATTACTTGCAACACCATAAGCGTTTTCCAGCGCCATGATCTGCGCTTTTACAGAATCCATATTGATTTCTGCAGCATGTTCATTCGTCTCACCCGTGGCGCACGAATTGAACATAAATAAGGCGGGCACAAAGAGTGCCCAAATAAAGTTTCGTTGGTTCATAATTGTTTGTTTTAACTTACAATTTAAGCATTTTTTTAATATATAGCATTTTTATTTATTTCCAGGGGATTGGATTGGATTTCGTTGCGCACGACGCATGTGAAATATTTTACTTTTTGCATTGATCTAAAAGTAACAAAAAATCTAGTCGCGCTCAAAATTCACCTTGGGATTTGTGCTTTTATTTAGCTTCCCTAAATGCTTGCTCGCCTTTTCATGTTTCACGCTCTTGTTTCTAGTCGATGTTCTGCAACAATGAGTCTTGTGAATGCCTAAAACAAATCATCCGCGCTGTTCGGACAATTTAGTGCGACCGTTTAGTACCTATTCGAAATGATTTTATCCTATTTTTAAATAAAAAGTAACTGCTGGGCGCCTGTACGGGTGCCCGCGTAAGTTAAATCCTAAAAAACATGTTCTCCGCAATATCAATAGCACTCGTTTTCAACAACATGTAGAATCATAAACCCACCTCATTTACTCCCTGTTCCCTGCTCCCTGTTCCCTGCTCCCTGTTCCCTGCCCTATGACCAATTGACACGAATCATCCGCCACGCTGACATTCCTCATTCAATCTTACTCCCATGAACTTGAACTTTATTAAATAAATCAACATCCGGACGAGGGGCAGGATCGATTTTAAACAGTGTTGACTGACATTATGGGAAAAGACAGATCTGACATCTTATATGGTACCGCACAGGAACTGCTGGCTGCTGCTGAGCACGAAGACGAGCGGTCAGCCGAAGATGCAGTTACTCATCTTATCTGCACGAATTCAAGGCTATCGCTTTCCAATTTTCTCGCGGGCTACTTGATCCGAAGGCAGATCCCGGTTCATCATCCGGTGACGCTGGCCCGTCTTCTGGAGCAATGCAAATCGCTGGATGCCCGCTTCGATTCGATTGATCTTACCCCTGTGCACTGCAGGCATGAAACACATGACAAAGATTATTGTCTCGAAACCGCTCAGGTCGACGCCTGTCTCAGGATTGCACAGCAGGCAAGGGATATTGCCATGAGCGATACGCCCGCCTACTGATCTTTTTTTCCTATTTGATATGCAACGGACACCACACACGACAATCACCGTAAAAAATCTTGTGTTACTGCAGGACTATACCAAACATTATGATCCATCAACATAAAGACTTAACTGCTAAACCAGACCTCGGCACACATGCCGAAGGCACCGGTCCTTCAAGAACGCAAAGACCAGTTTACACTGACTTCCTACCGCCCTGCAATAATGCCTGTCCTGCCGGTGAAAATATACAGGCATGGCTCGGTCTTGCCCAGGCCGGTCAATACAAGGAGGCTTGGCAAAAATTAATAGAGGAAAATCCGATGCCGGCTATCCATGGACGCGTATGTTATCATCCATGTGAAACTAGCTGTAACCGTGGATTTGTGGATCATGCGGTCAGCATCCATGCCGTAGAAAGATTCCTTGGAGATAAGGCTATCGAAGAAGGGTGGGAAGTGGAGATCACATCCCAGCCCTCCGGAAAGAAAGTATTAGTCGTCGGTGCAGGTCCCAGCGGATTATCTGCAGCTTATCAACTCAACCGAATGGGCCATCAGGTAGAAATCTATGAAGCAGGCCCACTACCCGGTGGAATGATGCACTTTGGTATCCCAGCTTACAGGTTGCCCCGCAATATCCTGATGGAAGAAATCAATCGAATCGAAAAAGCAGGGGTTAAGATCCGCCTGAATTATAAAGTCCAGGATATCGCCGCTGAAAAATCAGCAGGCTACTATGATGCGGTCTTTATTGCCGTCGGTGCACATATCGGAAAGAAAGCAGATATCCCTGCCCGTGATGCAGGGCAGATACTCGATGCTGTCAGCTTCATCCGAGAAGTCGAATTAGGCAATGCTCCAAAACTAGGCAGACGTGTCGTCGTGTATGGTGGTGGAAATACGGCTATGGATGCAGCGAGGATGGCTAAACGCCTCGGTGCAGATGAAGCCTATATCATCTACCGTCGTGACCGGGAGCACATGCCCGCTCATGATTTTGAAGCTGACGAAGCGCTGGGCGAAGGCGTAAAGATCCATTGGCTACGCACGATAAAAAGCATCGATCAAAATGCCTTTACTGTCGAAGTCATGAATATTGTGGATGGCAAGCCAGTACCTACCGGTGAATTTGAAACCCTCGAAGCAGACTCCCTTATCCTTGCATTGGGACAGGATACGGATACTAATTTCCTGCGCAACTTAGAAGGACTTTCTTTCAAAGAAGATGGCACACTGATCGTAGGTCCGGATATGATGACCGGAGCAAAAGGAATTTTTGCCGGAGGAGATATGGTGCCTGGCGAGCGCAGCGTGACGATAGCGGTGGGGCATGGCAAAAAAGCCGCACGTTATATCCATGGTTTCTTGACAGGCAAACCAATGGAGACAAAGAAAAAACATCCGGTGGTTGGTTTCGAAAGCCTGAATGTTTGGTACAGAACCGATGCACCTAAACAAGAACAGCCGCATGTACCTCTTGAAGAAGCAGCAAAGGATTTTACGGAGATTGTTCAGGGACTGAATGAGACAGAAGCCAAATATGAAGCGAGCCGCTGCTATTCCTGCGGCAATTGCTTCGAATGCGACGGCTGTTATGGTGCATGCCCTGAAGGCGCAATCATCAAACTAGGACCAGGCAAACGATACCACTTCAACTATACACTCTGCACGGGCTGTGCAGTATGCTATGAGCAATGCCCCTGTCATGCAATTGACATGCAGGTGGAAATCCCGGTTTCTGATATAGAATCGATTCCTGTTAAAGAAACAGTGGAAGAATTTTAAAAGCGAAAATTATTTATGAACAAAAATCTAAAAGCAGCAACCCTTGATGGCAACGAAGCCGCTGCCTATATAGCTTATAGAGTCAATGAAGTATGTGCGATCTATCCGATCACACCTTCTTCCACGATGGCTGAACTGGCGGATGAGTGGGCTACAAAAGGCACCAAAAATATCTGGGGTAATATACCTGATATCATGGAGATGCAGAGTGAAGGAGGGGCGGCGGGCACTGTCCATGGGGCATTGCAAACGGGGGCATTGACGACCACCTTTACAGCATCACAAGGACTCATGCTCATGCTGCCCAATATGTACAAGATCGCAGGCGAACTCACTTCAGCTGTATTTCATGTAGCCGCACGTTCACTGGCCGCTCAGGCGCTCTCCATTTTTGGTGATCACCAGGATGTGATGGCTGCGCGCACCACTGGTTTTGCAATGTTGGGCTCAGCAAGTGTACAGGAAGCACATGATATGGCGCTGATTGCACAAGCCGCCACACTGGAATCACGAATACCTTTCATTCACTTTTTTGACGGTTTCCGCACATCGCACGAGGTCAATAAATTATTTCTCATTCCGGAAGAGATGATCAAGGCCATGATCGACGATGAACTCGTTTTTGCTCATCGCAAAAGGGCACTTAACCCTGACAATCCCTTTATTCGCGGCACGGCACAAAATCCCGATGTCTATTTTCAGGGCCGTGAATCAGCCAATATGTTTTATGATAATTGCCCGAATACAGTTGCGAGGGCTATGGATAAATTTGCAAAGCTCACTGGCCGACAATACAAACCATTTGATTATTATGGTGATCCCAATGCAGAAAGGATCATTGTCATTATGGGCTCCGGCAGTGAAACCGTTGCTGAAACAGCAGCATTCCTCAATGCGCAGGGCGAGAAAACAGGCGTTATACAAGTCAGATTGTTCAGACCTTTTTCCATCGATTATCTGGTCAATGTACTTCCGTCAACAGCCACCTCCATCGCGGTATTAGACCGTACCAAGGAATCCGGCGCATCAGGGGAGCCCCTTTATCAGGATGTGCTCACCGCGCTTGTAGAAGCTTTTAATCAAAACAAGATTAAATCAATGCCTCGCATCATCGGCGGCCGATTTGGTCTATCCTCCAAGGAATTTACACCTGCTATGGTTAAAGCCGTATTTGATGAATTGAAAAAAACCAAAACGAAAAACCACTTTACGATTGGCATCCTTGACGATGTGACCCACATGAGCTTGGACTATGCTCCATCCTTTACGCTTGACGAATCAGGATGGACCCAGGCACTCTTCTATGGCCTGGGTGCAGATGGAACCGTTGGTGCCAATAAAAACAGCATCAAGATCATCGGGGAGAATACCGATCTCTTCGCCCAGGGATACTTTGTCTATGATTCTAAAAAGTCAGGTGCACGCACTGTATCCCATCTTCGCTTCGGACCGAAACCTATTAAAGCTCCTTACCTGATCGGACAAGCTAATTTTATCGCTTGCCATCAGTTTAATTTTCTCGAAAAAGTAGATATGCTGACCCTCGCAAAACATGGCGCTACTTTTTTGGTCAACAGCCCTTTCTCTAAGGAGGAGGTTTGGGATAACCTGCCGTTGATCGTGCAGGAAACCCTCCTCAAAAAAAACATCAAGGTCTACACGATTGATGCCAACCAGGTAGCGCAGGACACAGGCATGGCAGGACGGATTAATACCATTATGCAAACCTGTTTCTTTGCTATATCCGGTGTATTGCCCAAAGAGGAAGCGATCACGCACATCAAGAAGGCCATTGAAAAAACGTATTTCAAAAAAGGTAAGGCGGTCATTGATCAAAACTTTAAAGCCGTTGATCAAACATTGGCGAATCTCTTTGATGTAACGATCCCTTCAAAAACCAATGCAAAGGACCGGCTGAACCTTGTGGTATCGAACAAAGCGCCTGACTTTGTCAAAGAGGTGGTTGCCAGGATGATGGAAGGTCGCGGTGACGAACTGCCTGTAAGCGCTATGCCTGTAGACGGTACGTATCCATCCGGCACGACAAAGTGGGAAAAACGGAATATCTCCGATATAATTGCCACCTGGGAACCGGACATCTGTATCCAGTGTGGCAACTGTAGCTTTGTTTGTCCCCATGCTGTCATTCGTGCAAAATTCTATCATACTGATCTACTCGAATCCGCACCTGAAGGATTTAAATCAGCACCAATTAACGCGCGTGGATTTCCGGAAACAAAATATACACTTCAGGTATATGGTGAAGATTGTACCGGCTGTAATCTTTGTGTTGACGCATGCCCTGCAACCGATTCAAAAGATCGTACTAAACGGGCTATTAACCTGCGCCCGATCGAACCGACCCTTGAACAGGAGCGAAAAAACATTGAATACTTCGAATCCATTCCTTTTAACGAGCGATCTACTGTCAACTTCTCGATGGTGCATGGAGTTCAGTTTCTCGAACCATTGTTTGAGTTTTCAGGAGCATGTGCTGGCTGTGGGGAGACACCTTATATAAAACTACTGACTCAATTGTTCGGAGACAGAATGATGGTGGCTAATGCTACGGGTTGTTCGTCCATCTATGGTGGAAACTTGCCCACAACGCCATGGACAAAAAATGCTGCGGGGCAGGGACCTGCATGGTCTAATTCACTCTTTGAAGACAATGCTGAATTTGGTTTAGGTATGCGGCTCACCGCGGACAAGCACCTCGCGATAGCCAGCGACCTTGTGCGGCAACTAGCACCGCAATTAGGCGCGGATTTTGTCAGCGAACTTCTTGATTCACCACAAAAACTTGAATCACAAATCGCTGCACAACGGATTCGTGTAGATCAGTTAAAAAACAAACTGCAACAGATCTCATCTCCACTTGCAGCCAACTTATTATCCCTGGCTGACTTCTTGGTACATCGGGCTGTATGGTTGATCGGTGGTGATGGATGGGCGTATGATATAGGATCAGGAGGTCTTGATCATGCATTGGCTACGGGCAGAAATATAAATGTCCTCGTGCTGGATACAGAAGTGTACTCCAATACCGGTGGACAGATGTCCAAAGCAACACCTACTGCTGCTACCGCTAAGTTTGCCGCAGCAGGAAAACGGGTAGGTAAAAAGGACCTTGCCTTGCAGGCGATCTCCTATGGTAATGTGTATGTGGCACAAATTGCCATGGGCGCTAATCCTCAACAAACACTGCTTGCCATGCGTGAAGCTGAAGCATATGATGGACCATCCTTGATCCTAGCGTACAGTCATTGCATCGCCCATGGTATTGATATGCAGAAAGGCATGGAGCAGCAAGCCAATGCAGTCGCCAGCGGATACTGGCCATTGCTGAGGTACAATCCTATGCTGCGCAAAGCAGGGCGCAATCCTTTTGTGTTAGACTCACCAAGACCGACTATCTCACTGAAGGATTATGCGTATAAAGAACTGCGTTACAAGGTGCTCACCCTCACCAACCCTGAAGAGGCCGGCAGGTTGATGACGATGGCGCAGGAGATCGTGGATCTGAGATGGAAGACTTATGAGACAATGGCCGTGAGTGGCGCTGAATCATTTCAGCCTGTTTTTTAAGTCGCGATGTTTTTTGCTACTTTTTTTCCAAGAAAAAAGTAAACGTAATCTCTTGTGAAGCGAGCTATACATTCACTTTTTTGAAAAAAAGAAATCGATCATACACTATTGATAAATCAATCCAATAAAATGACCAGATTAAATACAACATACCTCGGCATGAAACTTCGATCCCCGATCGTTGTTTCAGCATGCACCCTGTCAGAGGAAGTGGATAACATCCTCCGGATGGAAGATGCGGGTGCAGGTGCAGTCGTGATGTTCTCCATATTTGAAGAGCAGATCCGGAAGGAAGAATTGCGGATGGAAACTATCTTACAATCAACGAATAATGTCTTTGCGGAGGCATCGGATTTCTTTCCGGACCTGGATGAGTATCATGTGGCCACTGGTCAATATCTTGAGACCATTCGCCTGGCAAAAGAACGCGTTAAGATCCCGATCATTGGCAGCCTCAACGGGATCACTCCAAAGGGATGGATTGATTATGCGAAACAGTTGGAGCAGGCAGGAGCAGATGCGCTGGAAGTCAATATTTTTTACATCCCTGCTGACATCAGGCTTAGTGGTATCGAAGTTGAGCAACGGTATCTTGATATCATCAGGTTGGTGAAACAGACGGTGAACATCCCGATTGCCGTAAAAATGAATCCATATTTCAGCGCAATGGGACATACTGCTCTGCAGATGCAGGAAGCAGGGGCAGATGGGTTAGTATTGTTTAACAGATTCTATCAGCCGGACTACGATATCCTCCAGCTTAAAGTGGTGCATGACCTAGCCTATAGTGAAGCCACAGAGATTCGATTGCCTTTGCTGTGGATTGCGATTCTTTCAGGACAGCTCAAAGCATCGCTTGCAGCGACCACCGGCGTGCAAAGTGCTCGTGAGGTTATCAAATATCTGCTTGCAGGTGCTGATGTGACCATGACAGCATCAGCATTGTACAAAAACGGCATTTCATACATCAGTACCATGGAGCGTGTGTTGCTGCAGTGGATGGATAGCATGGGCTTCCAGTCGCTTGAATATTTCAAGGGCTCGATGAATCAATCGAATGTGTCTGATCCAACAGCGTATCAGCGTGCGAATTACATTCGGATCCTGGAGAATGCCAAATAAAACCTGTGAATTATATAATCTATTTACAGAATAATACAACATATTCTAACCCAAGTAGACACATCTTTGTAAAGTTATGATGAAGATATATACACCGTGGGCTTCAAGGATTGATTCAATTTTGTCGTCTTCCTCCTGACTTTTCGGAGCTATGATGGCGATTTATGATGATGATCCGGGATCAACTAATGGTCTTATAAAGGCACAAAGATTCTGGAATTCACCTGGCTGCAGAGTAATTTCGTTCCATGTAACTATCATATCATCTATGACAAATCAGTAAAAAATAGGCAGACATATAGTCTTATTAATAATTGATTATCTGCGTTAACTGTGGCTATCCTTTAGAATAACACAGTTGTAAACCCACAAAAATAAATTCTATAACTCAGTGAAAGGGTCATCGGTGAGGATGGCTCTTTTTTTTTAAGCTCATTTGGCTTTTGGAAAAATAAAATTCGCTCGACAGGATTCATAGTTTTTCGATACGCTTACCGCGTCACCAACTGTGCAAACAAATGCTCTATTGTAACAGCCGCATCTGTAGTATATCCGGGATGCACACTGGAAGGCTGCAGGATCGTACTGCGTGTTGCAGTTAGCCAACGGAAGCGACCAGGCCTGTCGAGCAAACCGATGGTACCACCTTCGGGTCCACCCTTGCTGATAATATCAAAAGCACAGAGATTTTGCTTCAATTCGGTGAGCTCCAGATGAGGCGCAAAGAGCGCCATGAGATGTTCATCAAGTGCCCATCGGGTATCCAGAAATTGTTGTTGCTTACAATACAGGATGACGCCTACATTAATGTATTCTTCCCGCTCCACCTGGGGAACAACCCGGATGACGGCATACTCAAATAAGTGCTTCTCTTGCATGGTTTGCTTCGTTAATAAAAACAGCTGCATTGGCGAGCCGGACGCTAAAATATTGCGCATATCGCGCTCTTTGTTCGTCAAAGGAGATTCCTTCCATAAGCCATGAATCGGGAATGAATGATACAATCTCTCCAATCCTTGAAGGAGTAAGATTAATCTGCGCATTAGCATTAACTTCCTCCATTTGGCTAGCTTGTCTGAGCAGCACATGATCCTTGATAAGCGTAAATGGTTTTTTTGCCTGTTCGTTCCAATCCTGCGGGCCATGATGAAAATAGAGTGATGCTCCATGATCAATAAGCCATAACTGTCTGTTCCATATCAGCATATTGGTATTTTTTGCGGTTCGATCTACATTCATGAGCATGCAATCAAGCCATACGATCGTGGAAGCCACACTAGTATCTACCATATTTACGGTCGGATCATAACTGATCGCTCCAGACAGATAACTTATCCCCAGATTGAGCCCTACACTAAACTTAAGCAGGTCCTGTATTTCCTCATCGCGTTCCATCCTACCAAATCCTTCGTCAAGGTGAGCAAACACCAGTTCAGGTACGCGCATTCCCAATGCTCGCGCAATTTCACATCCAAGTAGTTCGGCAATAAGTGCCTTCGTCCCCTGTCCTGCACCTCTGAACTTGAGTACATATAGGAACTCATCGTCCGCTTCGGCGATGGCAGGTAATGAGCCACCTTCGCGCAGCGGAGTGATGTATCGGGTGATGTTAACGTAGCGGAGCATGGGGTAAAGATAAGCATAGGGCTTAGAGCAAAGGGCATTGGGATAGATTGAAGCGCATCGAATACTTCGGCTCCCTCAGCACGAGTAGCCAAGGAAAAGTAGGAAGGTATGTCCGGAGACAGATTTTGCTCGGTTGGAATAACGAATACTTCGACTCAACATGAGGATCCCGCCCATTGAGGGTAGTGGTAAAATAAGTTGAAGCGGAGTGCAGACAATTGCCCTGTGGGGGCAGCAGGTCAGTAATAAATAAAATAGATTACCATCAACTCGCACCATCGGTGCGAAACCATACATGCATTAGGGTAAACTCAGTCAGAATTCATCCTGAGTTAGTAATTCACACCACGTATGATTCAGATTTATAGCTATATTTAAAAATTAAAGTGAACCAAAAAATCTGATTCGATGAAGAAAATCATATACTTCACTTCCGTTCTTTTATTCCCTTCCTATTCACTCCATGCTCAGGAAAATGTCGGTTTTGGTTTTTATCAACCGGACAGAACTATACCGTGTGTGACACTTGAGCAACATGAGGCCATTGAAAATGAAATCAGTCGCAGCCGCGCGGAGCTGCAGCGGAAAGGAATACTATCTGATACACAAGGCAGGGAATTTACCACCTATTTTGAATGGCCTTTGGCGCATAACAACGGGCTGGATGATTATGGTTATCATGGCATCTCCAACTTTATCGATCAGAATGCAGAGTATCCCAATCTGATCCTGGATTACCAATGTGGTAACAGATCCTATGACCTTTCTTCAGGTTATAATCATGCGGGTACGGATATGTATACATGGCCTTTTAGTTGGTATAAAATGGACCATAACCAGGTGAAAGTTATAGCTGCCGCCGCCGGCACCATCGTCTATAAAAGCGATGGCAATTATGACAGAAATTGCGGGTTTAACAACAACAATTGGAATGCGGTATATATCCAGCATGCCGATGGCTCTGTAGCCTGGTATGGGCATTTGAAAAACGGATCAACAATAGGAAAGCAGGTTGGTGAAGCCGTAGCGACAGGAGAGTACCTGGGTATTGTAGGAAGTTCAGGAAATTCCACCGGACCGCATCTTCATTTTGAAATTTATAATGGCAGCGGAAATCTGATAGATCCATACAGTGGCAGTTGCAATTCACTCAACAGCGAATCATGGTGGGTGGATCAACGCCCATATTATGACTCAGGCCTGAATGCCCTGCGCACGCATAGTGAGCCAGCTATTTTTCCGGTGTGTCCTGAAACAGAAACAATCAACGAAAAGAACCAGTTCTGCGGCGGTGATGTGGTCTACTACACTGCCTATTACCGGGACCAGTTGCCCAAACAAGACGCGAATTACAAAGTATACCGGCCCAACAACTCCATTTACCAACAATGGACTCAGACCTTTGATGCCTTCTATTCCTCTTCGTGGTGGTATTGGTGGTATACTTTACCTCAGGCTCCTCCTACAGGCACATGGACTTTTGAAATCGCATATGAAGGGGAGACGTACGAACGATTCTTTGATGTCATTGGTTCGACCTCCATTACTGCCTCCGGCAATACAACATTTTGTGAAGGCAACAGCGTCACCTTATCTGCGCCACTAGGTCACTATGGTTTTCAATATCAATGGGAAAAAGATGGCAATGAAATAGCCGGTGCCAATAGTTCCACCTTTATTGTTTCCGAATCAGGAGATTATACATGTGTTGTTTCCATTCCAAATTCATGTTCGAGCAATTCTAACACTATCGTTGTTAATGTAGAAGATACTCCTCAGGTGATAGTAACTGCCGATGGTCCTTTCGAATTTTGTGATGGTGAATCTATCACCCTCACCTCTAGCAACGGATCCGCTTATTTGTGGAGTAATGGTGAAACGACGCAAAGTATATCTGTTGAGGATGGAGGTAATTATTCACTAACCGTCACCAACAACAGTGGATGTTCCGGTATTTCTGAAATACATCCTGTTACCGTATATCCATTACCCACAGTTGATTTAGGAGATCCAATACTATTTTTAGATGGTGCTGATACTTTACTTAATGCCGGAGGAAATGCTCTCACTTATCTCTGGTCAAATGGGGAGACCAGTTCTTCCATTTTTGTAGATAGTGATGGCATCTACTCAGTTACAGTGACTGACATCAATGGTTGTACAGCGAGTGATGAGGTGGAGATTGTCACCACATCTTCAACAGCAGATCTTGCTGAGCTCTATGGTATTACGATTTATCCCAATCCTGTAGAAAACCTCTTAAACATCAGCAGCAAAAGCCTTCCCATTGGTTTGATCCGCATGTATGACTCCCTTGGCCGGTTGATGATTGAAGATGGAGCTTATTCTGCAGACAACACCTTTATTGCCTTGAAAGTAGAATCCTTTTCCCCGGGACTGTACTATCTGTTTTTCAAAAACAGTGCTTTTCAGGGACGGGTGAAGGTTTTGAAGTGGTGAGCATAGGGCATAGAACAAAAGGGTAACGCATGCCCAGCGCCCATTCACACCCGACCTGCATAATGCCGTCAAACACGGAGACCTTGATGTATTTAACATGGACCTTTCGCTCCTTTCGACTATCAAAGGCGCGCTCCATTTGATGAACAGGTTTAAGGCCTTTTATAAAAGGTATTTAGTAGCGTTATATCTTTGATTTCGCTTATGATATTTAAAATTATTCGTAAATTGATTCATCATTATTGCATAATCACCCAGCTACGTATTTTTCCTACCGGCGCAGTAATCATGTGAGCCGGCCATATTGATTTTCTTGAATCTGTTTTGAATTTTTGTAGATCACGTTTAAAATTTTTTATCATGTCCTCCATTAGTCCCGTCCATGGTGCCAAGAGTAAGGTATTCCATAATAATGATGAATGCCCCGTTTATAAAAAAGCAAAGAAAACGACATTAATCGCTGGCACTACAAAAAACCTATGTCAGAAATGTGCTCGGCTCAATGAACCAGGCATCAAACTCACTCCTGAAAACCGCCGCAATCTCTATGCCTCCGCCAAATATCTCGACACGGATGCTAAAAAAAAGTTTGGCCTGCAGATCCCCTTTGAAATCTACTTGCAAGATCCACAGGTCGCTTTTGATAATCCAACGCTTGGATTTGATGAAGCTTTTTATGTAAACTGGGAACCCGGCATCACCGACGGACCGACCAGCGCACGCTTCACCGTGGTAGATTACAATGGCGATGCAGAGACCCTAGGCACGCCGGCCAGCTGGGACAGTAAAAGTTCACAATTTCTTTATAACGGATTACCGATTAATCATTCCGCTGCTGCCAATAAGGATCACTTTCAGTTTCACCAGGTGAATGTCTGGGTTGTATTACAGCGCGCATTGATGCAAGTCGAAGATTCGTTGTGCCTGGGACGACATGTCCCCTGGGGTTTTCCGGGCAACAGATTGATCGTAGTGCCACACGCAGGCTATGGTCAAAATGCATTCTATGACCGCGAAAGCAAATCGCTGCAATTTTATTACTTCGATAGTGGAGGCTATCGCATTTACACATGCTTGTCCTCTGATATTATCAATCATGAATTCGGTCATGCTATCCTGGATGGCATTCGCCCCTATTTTTATGAAAGCACCCTGGTGGAAACAGCAGCCTTCCATGAATTTACCGGCGATCTCACCGCCATCCTGATGGTTATGCGAAATAATAAATTCAGGAAGGGCTTAGCCGAAGGAACCAATCGAGACCTGAAAGCGGCCAACGCTCTCAATTCTATTGCAGAGCAGTTTGGCAGTATGATTGATGAAAAACCTTACCTCCGCACCGCGGTCAATAATTTAACCATGGAAAAGGTCACCGATGAAGATGGTCCGCATACCATGTCCGAGGTGTTGACCGGCACTATGTTTGATATCCTGGACCGATTTGCCAGATCCTATTATCGTGACCGGAAGAAAACATGGCCTCAAACGCTCTTTTTTACCATCCAGAAAATGCAACAGCTTGCCTTCCAGGCCCTGGATTTTCTACCTCCTGTTGATGCCACGTTCAATGATTATGCAAGGGCCGTCCTACGTTCATTTGAACTGGCCAATCCCGTCGATCCTCACCATTATTACAATATCATCCTGGAGGCATTTCACAAACGCGGCATCCTGACCGGAAGGCAAGAATCCGAATTACGTAAACGGGTAGATCTGCGGAATACTACACAACCGGACATTCGCTACAGTGTGAATGACATCGGACGTTCAAGGGCTACAGCATATATGTTCTTAAATGATAACCGTCGAAAATTCAATATCCCGGCAAACCAGGATTTTGAGGTGGTAGATCTGTATGATGCACAAAAATGTACTGCCGACGGTCGCTTGCTGCCTAAGCAAACGATCCTCCAGTACCTTTGGAAGGAAGAAGTGTTACTGAAGGGAAAACGATTCGGTGAATTCGATGGCGAACTCACTGCCATTTCCTGCGGTGGCACCATCGTGTTTGATGAAAATAACGTCATCCTGTTCTGGGCTCACAAGCCAGGGACCCAGGGAGATGAAGACAATGGAAACAGAAACGGAATACTTCGACGCAATAAGTTTCTAGAAAAATTAACGCATCGGATAAAATCAGGACACATCGGTGCCATCATTGGCAGTGGCAAAGGATTGCTTGGTACGATGATACCGCAAATGACCGTGGAGAGAAAATCAGGACGCCTTGATTTTCGATTGGCACCGCATTTTAAACTAAATGATGATATCGAAAATAACTTTAAAAGCAACCGCAAATGGGAAATCAGCTCTTAATCAGAAGTTATAACGTCGGCTGTGGCGATTGCTTCTACATCCGTATCCCTAATGGCGCCAGTAAGGATTTCCATATCCTGATCGATTGCGGCACGAAGGATGATCCAGATGTACTTGAACAGGCCATTGCTCATCTACGCGATAATGAGTTGCCGAAGGATGCATCCGGACCTAACAAACGCCTTGATCTTGTTGTCGCCACCCATCGACATGAGGATCACATCAAAGGTTTCGATCCAAAATATTTCAAAGGAATATCCGTAAAGAATATCTGGATAACTGCAGCCATGAATAGCAAACACGAGCAGGCTAAGAAGTCTCTTGCATTACATGCTATGGCCGAACAGGAAATGCGATCATTGGCAAGTTCGGGTTTGAGCCTCAGCCCTGAACTTCGTGGATTGGTAGGATTATATGGTATTGACAACAAAAAAGCAACAGATGCCCTGACCACGGGTACACTCGGTGCGACAAAGGTTAAACCTAAATTTGTCCATGCCGGTCAGACCTCCGGAAAACTTGGGGTAAAAATAAAGAATACGAAAATTACAGTCCTGGCTCCGGAGCTTGACATCGACGGCTATTACCTGGGAAAAGAATTAGATGCAACCATTCGTGGGATGCAACAAGGGAGGGTGAACTTTAATAAAGTTACAGGCAGCAATACACCTTTACAGCCATTGAATATAAGTCCGGCTGAATTTCGCACGCTTCAGAGTCGCATGATTTCCAATGGACTTGCCTTTGCCGTGGATGATTCCAGTATTCAAAACAACGTGAGCGCAGTACTTCTGATTGAATGGGAGGGACGACGTTTGCTATTTGTTGGTGACGCTGAGTGGAATAATGGATATGCTGAAGGAAAAAAGAACTGCAGTTGGAATGTCATGTGGGAAAAGCGGCAAAAACATCTGACATCGCCTCTTGATTTTCTGAAGATTGGTCATCATGGCAGTCATAATGCCACGCCCTGGGACCGGGAAGCCGGTCCCGATGAAGGTGTCAACCAGATCCTGAATGCCATATTACCCTTGCCCGCAGGAAATAAAAAACCCACTGCACAGTGTATTATCAGCACCAAACGGAAACAATATGACACCATACCGGATGCTGAATTACTCGCGGAACTAGGTCAGCGTGTCAGAAATACACGCAATTACCAGCAACATTTAAAGAACTTGGATTCTTCTTTCAAACCAGCAAATGATGTCTTCAATTATTCAGTCATAAAAGAATATTCGAAACAACCTAGTCCCCGCGAAGTCGGTGACAAAGGATGGCTTACTAAAGATCAACCCTTTCGAACGGATCTGGAATCGTCCGGACGCGGCAGTGCGGAGTGGAATGGCAAAGTTGAATTTGTAGAGGTGAATTTGAAACCCAACACGGATTAATTCAAACGATTTCAGACTATGTTATATGCAAGTCGTTTGAATAAGTCCTTATGCCGCACCTATAGCGAGACAAATTAACTTTTGCATATTTTTACATCGGTTCACGCATTAGCCTTTTACATTCGGCAAAGCCGGCTGAAAAAGTTAACTGTACGGCCGGGGCTCGATGATTTTAATATAAATCCTCCCCCCCTACTCACTGCTGATATCTCAATTCCTCACCTTCGTCAAATGCCACCCACTCCCATGCGGACACTTGTATGGAAGTAACATTACTTTTTTCTCCTTACGCAAATGGTCGGCCGTTCTTTGCGCTTCTTCTCTGGTGCTATAAATATCTTTGAGAAATAAGGCACTGTCTGTACAGAACATACATTTCCTCCGCGTGTTTTCTGCCTTCAGATGCCAATATCCACATTTACTGCATTGGATGGGAGCGAAATGAACAGGCTGATCGCGACCTGTCTGTACATTTCGTTCCTCTGCAGCAAACATTGCTGCAGATTGGCTGTGATACTCTTCAAGGAACTGACCGTTGCTACCCTTGCAGGTTGTGCTTCTCATAAGTCGGATGGTGGATGATTCTCGTATCAAAGATACACCAATCAAAAGCAGGTGGTTAAAAATAACCGAATCTATCATCCCTTATTCCTTGCGGTTCAAAACTCTAGAACCTGGATCTTATGTATTCTTAAGAATTAAGAATCTACATTATCTTACTTTCAACATTCCAAGCCCAATATCCGATAGACAATATCTGGCTATACATCTATAAAGACTAACATTCAACACATGGACATCACCCTATCTATCTCCCCGAAAAACACCTCCTTTTCTGTTCTGATCATCAATGATCTGGAAACCTCCCCATTGCCGCGGATACCCGGACAGCCATTCTACGTTCAAAGTTTTCCTATCCGAGCGGCAGATCGTAAAAAAGGAAACCTAGACATTAGTGGTATAATCCGTGGCAAAGCCAAGACCGCTATGGAGTTGACCATAGCTGGCTATTTTAATGGCGACAACAAATCACTGATAAGCATAAAACTGTCGGGAAACTATAGCAATAATGGTTCTTTCATTTTCAAACCAACATATCTCTTCCTAAAATACCATCACCATTTCAAGGAGCAAGAACCTGAAAAGCTGCAAAGTGGAAGCCTTCTTTTAGAAATAGCTGTATAGCTCTTCGACTACTTTACTACTACCAAATAGCCAGGCACTCGAATTTCATCACTCACCAATGCATACAGATACATTCCGGAAGGCAATGCCGGAAGCGATATATCTATCAGGCTTCCTCCAGCCAAATGCTCCGCTTTCCATATCTGGTCTACAGGAATACCTTGCATCGTATAGAAGATCAACCTGACATCCGTCAAGGATTGTGGTGAAGTCCATTCCAGGGTTATATGATCTTTAGCGGGATTTGGATAAACACGTATTCGTTGCAAAGGATTAGGGTCTACGACTGCGGTGATGCAGGCATTGACAAATAACGGACTCGACGTGCCATCACATCCCTCAGACCCTTTCATACGAACAGAATAATACCCATCAATTGCAGCAGTCCAGAACTGGGTAGTTGCATTCAGGACCTCCTGCCCATTGAGTAACCATTGATAGTCACTACCATTTGGAGCTGCCATTTGACACGTATTGTTGATTTGAACCATCGGAATAAACGGAGGTGCATCTGTGACCTGAATAGCATTAGAAATTTGTCCCTGTCCACAATGATTACTCATGACGGCAGTGTATGTTCCGGATGTGTTAATGACAATTGAATCACCAAGTAGCCCATTCGACCATTGAACTGTGCATCCTGCGCATAGATCAGAAGCTAACAATGTCAAACTTTGTCCTTGACATAGCAATGTCCCACTTGATGTACTGATGGTGGGTGCCGCTGGCAAGTTTTCAAGTGTTACCGTGATAGCATTTGACGGTTGGCTGTTTCCACAGTCATTGGTCACAATAGCCGTATATGTTCCTGCTGCTGTGACGGCTATCATGGCCCCTGTCTGACCATTAGACCAGGTGACAGCACATCCGATACAAACGTTAGTCGCTGTTAGATTGACGGTTTGGCCAGCACATAGTTGGGTCGAACCATCTGCATTGATCAATGGGTCAGCAGGACCGGACAATTGTGTGACAGTGATACTATTTGATATCACACTATTACCACATTCATGCGTGACGACAGCGGTGTAGGTGCCTGCCGCAGAAACGGTGATCGAAGTTCCATTCTGTCCATTGGACCAGCTTACATCACATTCATCACACACAAAACCCGATGTAAGCGTTACAGACTCACCACTGCATAAAGCAGTAGGACCTGACACCACAATCACCGTTGGAGGTGGAGAGAATTCAACAACGACTTCTATAGGATCTGCGTATGAACTAAAACTGCAGACGTTTTCCATATAAGCAGTATAAATACCAGATTCAAAAACCAATATAGACTCCTCTGTTTCACCTGTGTCCCAATACACCGTGCATCCCGGACAAACATTATCCACGAACAATTCCACATAATCTTCATCACAAAAGATAGTCGGTCCGCTGGCTAAAATAACAGGCGTTTCAGGATCCGGTATTACTTCTACAACCACATTCAAGGAGACCCCACTGATGTTTCCACAACTATTCACAAAGTAGGCATAATATACTCCAGCACTACCTACTGAGAGACTTGGACCAACATCCCCTGTTGACCAATGTACCTCGCAGTCATCACAAATATTGATTGGTTCCAGGTGCAAGACATCTATATGGCATTTAGTGATTAAACCCGATTCGTTCAATTCAGGAACTGGAGGAATACCACATTCAATCGTGATCGGAAAAGCATCCTGATAGTCGGTGTAGTTATTAAGAGAATAAAAATCTGAATTCGTTACATGCATACCGATGTAATATTGACCAGGAGTTACATCTGGTGGAATTTGCGTCTGGAAATCATTGTACATCCACTGTGCGTCCTTCCCTTGAAAATCATCAAGCCAGGTACTCAGGGTCGTCAGGAGGATATCACCCCCAGCACCGATATAATCATCTGTAGAGAGATAATAATCAACGTTGACATTGCCGGTGAAGGACTGTGAAGAATTATTATACAGATAGAAATACATATAATCCAGCCATTCGCCTGGTGCAATCTCATCATGAGAGGCATCTGCCCGCATAGCTACGAAATCAGTTTCATCCGGTGTGTTATCATCTATAAAACCTTCTATGTCCGTAAACTTCGTGCTGGTGATACGCGTGTGTCCTGTTTCAGTCTCATCTAAGGTGGTGTGAGACAAAGCAGAATAGGCGATTTGATCTCCATCGGGTGCACCGCTTCCACTTTGCCCTCCCCAACTGTAATTATCGTGGTAAAGAACAAATTGCTGCGGGGAATCAAAATCGCCATTTCGATAATACATGGTCTCACCATTGTAAGGAAGTTCGCCTGGATAGCTGTAATTGTGAAAAGTGTTACTGGTGAAGTAAGTATTATTATTGTTATAGCCATATCCGCACCAACCTGTCAAAGAGCCTAATGGTCGGATCAATTCAACTACCGCAAGGTCATGTTCGAAATTTCCATTTTCCACCCACCCGCTCCAGGAGATCTTTGCTCCGATGTCCGAAGTGCCAAAGAAATCATTTGGCGCCTCATCATACGCTGGTGATACTTCCATGGAAGTGGCCCATTCATCGTCTTCTATATCGTAGACACAATGCCCTGCAGTCAATACATGTTTGGCATCGATTAGGATGCCCGAGCATTGACCGATCCCAGGGATATCCAGCCGTACTGCAGTGCGCGCCGGAAAATCGGTGATGTCTTGTGCAACCATCATGGCAGAAAAGGCGCGGGAAGAAATATCGTCAAGCGGGAAACTGATAGATCGGGCTGCCCCGGGATTGGCTTTTATGATGCGGGATTCAGGAAATATAAGGGTTGTATCCAGCAACAACTTTGTTGAAATACCTTCCTTTGATATCACACCTTGTTCATTGATGACCGAAGGGTCGGGATTCAGGTTCTGCTTCGGAAAAGGCACCGGAGGGTAATATATTCGGTCCTCTGACTTATGCGGCTGAAAAGGTGTAGGCCGTTCTGGTTTTTGAGTTTGAGCAGACGCACATACGGTGAAGACCCAAAGGATGCAAAGGGTAAAGAAGGTGGATTTCATGTTGTCAGAAATTGGTGTGATGCTATATTTTATACATAGCAAACCTACTATTCGGGATACGCGTGCGGGATATAACTTTTGTTATACTCGTCATAGAGGTTGTTGTCACTCTGTATCAAATTACCGTACGGAAGAATGACGAACCTCCTCGACTCAGGAGGGATTAATAAACTTCTTCCTGAAAACAATACCAGTCTCAATATCTTGAAATAAAAAGGTCCCTGGATTTGATGGGGTACTGCAAATTTATCCTCCAACGGATCCCGGGCATTAGGCTTTGTCGTCCTGATCTCATTTGTCACCAGAGATCTACTTGGTTCTTTAAACGGAATCCTATTCCCATTGGCAGGATTTGGCAAAAATGATTTGCCAGGGTTCTTTTCTTGTACCGGCAAGACGTTTGCGCTACAAACGGATTGACTTGGAATAGCCTGTATTGGAGCTATTAAAATTGAAACTTATTCATACATTCTATTTCCTGCCTCCTCCCTTCATTTTACTCCAGCCGGATTGTACTTTTACCTTCGAACCAAAATCATCGCTGATGAATCGAAACAACCTTTTTCTCATCGGAATCATTGCAATTAAATTTTTACTTCAGTACTTCATGATCCATCCCATTTACGACCTGCAGCGGGATGAGTACCTTCACATAGATCAAGGGCTTCACCTGGCTTGGGGGTATATATCTGTGCCTCCCATGACCTCTTGGATTTCTGTTCTTATTCATTGCTTAGGTGGCAGTGTGTTTTGGGTTAAATTTTTTCCGGCATTATTCGGGGCACTGACATTAATGTTGGTATGGAAAATGATCGAAAAACTAAACGGTAGTCTCTATGCCTGCATCTTGGGCACATTGGCCCTGTTGCTCTCCCCCTTGTTGCGGATCAATACCCTTTATCAACCGAATTCCTTTGATATTTTTTTCTGGACATTGGCCTTCTATGTCCTGGTCCGATGGATTCAAACAGCGGAAAACCGATGGGTATATATAGCTGCTATTGCTATTGCCTTCGGATTTTACACCAAATACAATATCCTCATCTTGGTGGCAGCCTTGATTCCCGCCCTTTTGCTGACCCCGTATCGAACAATATTTGTCAACAAACAACTTTACATTGCAATACTGGGAGGGTTCCTATTGATTTTGCCTAACTTATACTGGCAATTCCATCATGGATTTCCCACACTGCACCAGTTGCAAGAACTTACCGATACCCAACTTGTAAATGTTAACCGTCTTGATTTCCTAAAAGATCAGGGACTCTATTTTATCAATTCGCTTTTTATCATAATCGCAGCATTCATTGGGTTTTCAATTTACCCTCCCTTTCGGAAATACCGTGTCGTAGCACTTACCTACCTATTCGCCTTAGGGTTGTTCCTGCTCTTCAGGGCTAAGAGTTATTATGCTATAGGTTTATACCCAATTCTCTTGGCCTTTGGGGCTGTCTACATTTCTGATGTGACCAAAATAAGTCGGAGCAACTACCTACGTCCGATGGCGCTCGTCCTTATTCTCGTTTTATTTATCCCTTTCATGATGATCGGCTTTCCAAATAAAAGTCCGGAAAAGATTAAATTACAGTTGGAACTGTATCGCAAGGTCGGCATGCTTCGATGGGAAGATGGAAAAGAGCATCATCTACCACAGGATTATGCAGACATGCTCGGCTGGCGAGAGTTAGCTGAAAAAGTGGATTCCGCGTATGATCCTATCTTCAACAAAGAAGAAACGCTGGTCCTCTGCGACAATTATGGGCAAGCTGGAGCCATTAATTATTATAGCCACCATAAAAATATCAACGCAGTATCATTCAATGCCGATTACATTAATTGGTTTCCATTGGATAAACCCATCCGCAATGTCATCAGGATTATAGAAGTTGATGAGGTCAACCAGGAGATAGAGGATTTAAGTCCTATTTTCGGTACGGTGACCCAATGCGGGTCTGTCGACAATGTCGGTGCGAGAGAATTTGGCACCTCCATAGTCCTATTCCAAAACGCAAATACAGATATCAATCAATTGATCGCCAAAGAAATCAAAGCGTTAAAAGAAGGTAGGATCATACATTAAGTTGAATACCTGATGACGCATACGATGACACTCAAACGTAGATTCAAACTAAACTTGCTAAACTTAGGGTGCGAACAATACCGTAAACTAAACTTGCTAAACACAGTGCCCGTCTCCTCCATACGTCGATTCCCGTATCCGGAGTAAACGCCTGACTTCAGTTACTTCTCTTCATTCCAAATCGCTCAAGGAGTAACTTTTCAATTTTCTCCGCCACCGATTCTGTTGATTCCGAAGGATCGATTTCCAAAGTGTCAAGGGCGTCTCCGACCATCTCAATCATTCGGTCATACTCGCCAAATCGTGCTCGGCATACCGCCTCATCATCCGTCTCCCAAAATTGACTTTCATCATGAAGCTCGAATTTTTCAAAATATTTCTGATTAAGATGACGCATCAATTTGATCATCGCCATGTGCGCATCCACACCTGCATATTGAGTTTTGGTAAATAACCATTGCTCTGCATCTCCTGGAATGCCTATGCCCTCAACTTTCCTGACATATTCATAGAGCATCGGATTGCACATAAATCCCTCGTCATGAAAGGTAAGCCACAAGGGTTCGCTACCCTCAGGGGCAATCAGGATTCCACCGACAGGTAGATCAGGTGTCCTGTCAATCACTTCATAAGGCCATTTCATGGATTCGCAGATGTCCATAGCCTCTTCGATAAGCGAAGGTAAACTCGCCGGATTCCGGAGCTTGCCGGAGTAATGGATGGTCAGTCCCATTTTCAACTGGTTTAAAAAGGTGACACTACGGCTGCGATCAGCAACCGGAGCAAATTGTTTTCAAATGAAAATTAGGATGTTTTCAGATACGGTGCAAATATTTTTTTTTATAAAAAAGGTATTAACATCCTAAATCACCGCCAACCCTACTTACGATCATTTCAGATGGGTAAAAAATGGCCGACCTTGATCCTTAGAATGATATGCAACAGCAATAAAGAATCTAGGCCATGACGCACAACTTAGTTGTCGAAAACATTAAATGCGGCGGATGCGCTAATTCAATAATGACGAATCTGAGCAAGTTGAAAGGTGTCCATAAGGTGACCTTGGATATAACCCAAGGCTGCATCCAGGTCGATACTGATGATTTGGATACCGTGGAGACAGTCCTTGAAAAACTGCACCACATGGTATCCTCAGCCGGGCAAAGGGTCTGGAATGATCACCGCTACATCTTATATCAGTTGTTTGATCGGGAAAGTGACTTCGTAATTGGTTGGCAAATCTGGAAGTCAATGGCAGGAACCATTGTTACGAATTAGCCAGTGAAGCAGCACTTCTTTGTGTGGTTTATGCTCCCAGATATCACTCTAGTAAAGAAATAAAGTAGACTCTTAAGCAAATGCAATGCACCTAGTTGACGAGCTCACTCAATCACTTGATTATCAGATCACCAGATAACCAGATCACTCGATCACCCGATAAACTTCCACCTGTGAAATATGTAATTTATTTATAGAAAAATACAACACTTTCCATGCCGTGTACACCCATCTTTGAGCCGTACCAATGTTGGTACGATCAATACGTATGATATGAACAATCTAAAAATAGTATTCCCCATACTAGCAATGCTGTTTGCGGGAATCATGGTCAGTTGTGAAAAAGACATGGTAGAGCCTGATACATCTATGAATCTGGAGGCCAGAGCTAAACTAAATCCGTCAAAGGCTGTAAATCTGCTTAGTGCTGCCAATTTTGCGATATTATCGAAATCCGGCATCACCAACGTCCCCAAATCTTCCATCACCGGATCTGTTGGAACCAGCCCTATTACAGGAGCAGCGTTGTTACTGACTTGCAGAGAAGTTTCAGGAACCATTTACACGGTTGATGCTGCCGGCCCGCTTCCTTGCAGAGTTATAAATCCCGCATTATTAACTACCGCCATCCAAAATATGGAAAGTGCTTATACCAATGCAGCCGGTCGAACCAATCCGAACTACATTGATCTTGGAGCAGGAAATATCGGAGGCCTGACTTTGGCCCCAGGTCTTTACAAATGGACGACAGGAGTTACTATCCCAAAAAATGTGACTCTTTCCGGTGGCTCAAATGCTGTATGGATCTTCCAGATTGCCGGAACTCTTACTATGGCATCTGCGGTACAAATTACATTGAGCGGAGGTGCACAAGCCAAAAATGTATTTTGGCAGGTTGCGGGTGCAGCTACCTTGGGAACTTACAGTCATTTTGAAGGAAACATTCTTGGTAAAACAGGAATTAATCTGCAGACAGGCGCCTCCATCAATGGAAGACTTCTGGCACAGACAGCTGTGACACTGCAGAAAAATACGGTTGTAAAACCACTATAATATATCAGATTAATAAAGGTGAGCAAAGGGCCGTCGGTGAGGACGGCCTTTTTTATGTATACACACTAGCAGGCATACACGATAGATACAAGACAATTCCTAATAGGGCATCATGCATAAAAAGTTAAGAGTGGTTTAAAACACTTCCACTTTACTCTGAAACACATTATTTCAGGGCTGTCCATGCATGCTGGGATAAAGAAAACATTAGCCTGCTACGGAGTATGTTGAGAGAGTCCAAACTGACGGATGATCTCATCTACCAGTCTGCCCAAAAAGGGGACCAACTCTATAATTCTATTGATGTGACGCTAAAAGGTAAAGAAATAAGCCAACCTACGGGTTACATCTTTAAGGATAAAGATGGGGCCGTACGTCCGAAATCAGAACTAAGTGGTGGGAAGATCCTTCACAATGCATGTATAGTCATATCACTGTTGAATATATTCCGCATCTTCCTGACGTAACGGCAAACGCCTTACATCTATACGAAAACACCTTCTATAGCGAGATTGAAAAGCCCGTTTTCTTTGGACATTACTGGCTGAAAGGAAATCCCTCACTATACCTAAACAATATTTGCTGCCTGGATCACAGCGTTGCCAAAGGAGGGTATCTTGTGGCTTACCAATATGATCAAGAAAAGCAACTTAATCCCGACAAGTTCCTCTACGTATAGAAGAACATAAAGCAATATGCAATGTACTTTATCCTATCTGCTGACTTGAACTTGCTTAACTTCCTGATCGATTAAAGAAACGCTGATGCGCATTTTACTAACCGGGGCAAATGGATACATCGGGATGAGGTTACTACCTGTCCTCGTTGAAGCTGGCCATGATGTCACCTGTGTGGTCAGAGACATCAATCGCTTTAAGCCCTCTGGGGATCTTTTAAGCCAGGTAGAGGTCATCGAATTTGATTTTTTGCAACCTGAAAATGCTCTTCAGCATTTCAACAAAAAGATCTTTGATGTTGCCTATTATCTTATCCACTCTCTGGGAGATACCAGCACCACCCTCAAAGAATATGAGTTGCGATCCGCAGGTTGTTTCATACTTGTCGCCTCCCTATGCCAGGTCAGACAAATCATCTACCTGGGAGGTATAAGCAATGAAACAAAATTATCAAGCCATCTCATGGCCCGCAAAGTGGTCAAGGATGTCATCATTAATTCCGGCATCCCTTATACCATTTTCGAAGCGGGGATTATCGTCGGCTCCGGCAGCGTCTCTTTTGAAATCATAAGGGACCTCACTGAAAAATTGCCGGTGATGATTGTTCCGCGCTGGCTCAATTCGAAATGCCAGCCCATTGCTATTCGGAATGTGATCAACTACCTGCATCTCTGCCTTCGCAATGAACAAACATATTTCAAAACCTTTGAAATCGGAGGGCCGGATGTGCTGTCCTATAAGCAAATGTTGCTTGAGTTTGCCGAGGTACGGGGATATAAACGATATATTATTGCCATGCCCGTTGTTTTTCCTGGGTTATCCGCATATTGGCTGTACCTGACGACTTCCGCCAATTTTACGATCGCAAAACAACTCGTGGAGAGCATGAAAAATGATGTGATCTGCAAAGAGCATTCTATCCATGACATTATTCCGCAGGAGTTGATTCCTTACCGGGAAGCTATCAAAATGGCATTTCTTCGTATTGAACAAAATATGGTTGTGTCGAGCTGGACAGATGCCGCTTCCAGCAGCCTGACCCATCTTGATGTCAATCAATATATCGAAGTGCCTGTCAACGGCTGTTATACCGACCGCAGGTGGATGGAAATAGAATGTGAAAAAATGGAGGAAGTGGCAGACCGGTTTTTTGGCATCGGGGGAAATAACGGATGGTTCTATGCAGACAAGCTATGGCAAATCCGTGGTTTCATGGACAAGATGGTAGGCGGAGTAGGTATGGAACGCGGCCGGCGAAGTGATACAGATATCAAGGCCGGTGAAGTGCTGGACTTCTGGAGGGTGTTGCTTGCTGACCGCAAAAATCATCGTCTACTTTTATTTGCTGAAATGAAAATTCCCGGTGAAGCCTGGCTTGAATTCTCTATCGTGAAAAGCAAAAACCATTGTATCCTTAAACAAATAGCAACATTTCGCCCTGATGGAATCTTAGGTCGTAACTATTGGTACGCGATGCTGCCATTTCACTATTTCATTTTCAGAAATATGTTGAAACGAATTGCAGGTGATGAAAAAAAATATAAGAAGTAGAGACAGAATCCATCACGTCTTTACCTCTTATTTATTAACCCAATAATTCCTTTTTCACCGCATCAAGTGTTGTCCTTGCAATAGTTCTATCCGGTGCTTCGCAATATACACGTAAAACAGGCTCCGTGCCTGATGGCCGGATCATAATCCAGGTGTTGTTATCCAGATAATATTTGAAGCCATCGAGTTTCTCGGTACGTGTAATGGAGTAGGAACCGAATGCTTTGTATTTATCGCCATAACATTTATTGAGCACATCTTCCTTTTGTGCTTCTGTGATATGCAGATCATCCCGATCAAATGCGAAGGTGCCGATCTCGTCATATACGAGTTGAACAAGTTCCTTCAATGACTTGCCTGCCTTGGCCATAAACTCAAGGATCATCAATCCTATCCACACACCATCGCGTTCAGGGATATGTCCTTTGACGGCAAGGCCTCCGGATTCTTCACCGCCGACCAGCACATCTTCCTTGGTCATAATTTCTGCGATGTATTTAAAACCAATCTTGGTGACCTCCACTTCTAAACCAAATTTCTCTGCCATTTGGACCATCTTATCGGTCACAGAGAAGGTGATCACTACTTTTCCGGTGAGGCCTTTGTATTTGTGTAAATAATAGAGGAGGAGTAGCAGGATATGATGTGAATCCACAAAATTACCATCACCATCAAACATCCCGATGCGATCAGCATCCCCGTCGTTGGCAATACCAATCTGCATGTTTTGATCAGCCTTGATCATCTCCGCAAATGGCTTCAGATTGCGTTCGATCGGCTCAGGTGCCTGACCATAGAAGGAAGGATTGTAATCGCAATGCAGGCATATGGCCTTTGGGAGTATACGTGGGAAAATCAAATACCCTGCTCCATACATAGCATCGTATCCGATCGTAAATGTGGAATTGCGGATCGCCGGAATATCAAAAGATGCCATGACATGATCGTAATACATGTCTTCGAGATTGAGGTAGTTGAGTAAACCATTTTCCTTCATCTGATCAAGGGAAACAAGATCCTTCATCGGCTTGTCCGGGATATGATCTTCAACGGCAGTAATATCATCCGGGATGGAGGGTCCACCGAAGGAAGATTTCAATTTAAACCCATTATAGGATGGCGGATTATGACTTGCTGTAATCACGATGCCCAGGTCGGCGCCTAGTTTTCTGACCCCGAGTGAGACCATCGGTGTTGAGGCTACATGATCCCCCATCACCACCTGAATCTGATGACTACCCATCACTCGAGCAGCTGTCTCTGCAAACATTTTTCCGCCAAACCTGCAGTCATAGCCGATGACGACTTTTTGCATGGCGCGCTCTTCCATAAAGATGGCGGCAGCCTCAGCGACCCGGATTACATTTTTGACCGTATAGTCGTCTGCGATAATCGCCCTCCAACCATCGGTGCCGAATTTGATATCACTCATATATTATTGTTTTTTATAATATAAAAAATGTACTTTTACACTTGCAGTCCGGAACTGGAATTGAAGTTAATCTGACTTACCTCCGCTCCCATCTGATCATAACTACCGGGTAAAATAAACAATCTTGCGAAGAGATACATACAAGCACCAGGGACTTCGTATGCACCTTATTGAAACTTTGCGTCACGAAGGAATCCGCGATGAAAAAGTCCTTGAAGCCATGTCCAGGGTACCCAGGCATCTTTTCCTAGAAAAAGCATTTGAAGAGTGGGCGTATAAGAACGTAGCGTTTCCCATAGGCAATGAGCAAACGATATCGCAGCCTCTGACGGTGGCCATTCAGACCAGTTTACTGGAAGTTAAAAAAGGGGATAAAATATTGGAAGTGGGCACCGGATCAGGCTATCAGGCATGCGTTCTTTCCTTGCTGGGTGCCAAGGTCTATACCATCGAACGACAAGGTGCCCTTTATGAAAAGACTGATAAGCTTCTCAGAGAACTCGGTTTCGGGGCGATACGCACATTTCTTGGAGATGGATATGAAGGACTCAAAATGTTTGCTCCTTTCGATAAAATCCTTGTCACAGCAGGGGCCAGATCACTTCCTGAAAACCTGATCGGCCAACTTGCTGTCGGCGGACACCTCGTGATACCGATAGGTGGTGATGATGTTCAAATCATGTGGCGCTATACCAGGCTCACTGAAACGGAAATCAAAAGCGAGTCTTTCGGAAAATTCAAATTTGTCCCATTTCTGAAAGGCACCCAATAGCCTGCATTCCTATTTCTGTAGTGTCCGGCCGGAAAGACTGCGGGTTTCATATTTAAGTTCACCTTCCTTCCTCAGGTCTACCATGAGGCTGGAAAATGCGCTTTCAGTATCAACGGTGTATACTTGATTCTTGTAGTGAACCTGTCCATAATTACGTTCCCATTCCTGGGCCAGTAATGCAAAACGGTCGCCATATTTTGGATTAGGTCCGAACATTAGGTAAGACTCAGTATCTGTTTCATCAAAACTAATAGCAAAGCGGTCTTCACGTGGCATCAACACCAGAACTCCCGGAGTACCTGATCTGATGATTACCTGCTCGACACGCTGACCATCCTTGATTTTGATTATCCCTTCGGAGATGGATGTTTCACCTGTACTCATGGTCCTCGATAGCACAATCTCCTTTGAGACATAAAACTGGATTCTGGAAATATCCTCTTGCGACCAATTCTTTTGTTCGTAAAGATCTTTTGTAAAATAGGTGTAGGTTGGGCTACAGGATGTCAGAAAACCGGCAAAAGCCAGCGCGATGAGCATGTCTATTTTCATAACAGAATGGGATTGGTTGAGGATTATGAAACTAAAGTAAGGTGAATACGGGTTGAGTATAAGTGAACGGGCGGGGTTTAACCTTGATTTAAATCATGTTCTAATAAAGTGTTAAGAGGAGAGGGGTGAGAGAAAGGGTTTAGGGAAATTGTTGAGAAGGGAGGGTGAAGTTGGCAGGAAATTGTTAAAAAAGAGGGTAAGCAAAATAATTCTTATTTCGGCGATTTACGCTTACATTAAACAATTTTTTAATGTCTAAAATTCTCTCTATTAATAATATATAAAACTTATTTGAAACCCAATCCCAATTTTTACCGCCTTCCCCCTATGGCTCTGATTTTCGGCGTGCAGCAAAAAATGACTTTAGTAACAAAGCACTCTCCTCCATCATGATCCCCATCTCCAATTGAGTTCGGGGATGAAGTAACTCTTTACCATAGCGCATAAAGCCCGCCTTGTCATCTGGGGTAGCGTATACCACTCTGCCAATCTGGGCCCAGCGTAAGGCACCAGCACACATGATACATGGCTCCAGGGTGACGTATAACGTGCATTCCATAAGATACTTGCTGCCTAGATATTGGGCGGCTGCAGTAATTGCAAGGATCTCTGCATGAGCAGTCACATCATTGAGCATCTCAGTACTGTTGTGACATCGTGCCAGTAATTGATCCCCGGCTGTAATGACGGCCCCGACCGGTATTTCTCCTGTACCTGCCGCCTTCCGAGCCTCCTGTAATGCCAGTTTCATGAAATAATCGTCACCATATATCTTCATCAGGTACGAAGGTAATAAGTAATTATTTTAGGCCTTATGTGGACAGAAATTCAGCTATGCTGACAATTGCAGAGGACGAAAAATGGGTAAATCATGAGTATCTCAATGGTCTTGTTTCAAATCCGGTCCCTAATAAAATACTACTAATCTGTTCTTTCTTTGTACTAAGCTGCCAATACTCTAAATCAACTTAATCTGCGAAATCTGAAGCCAAAAAATTTAAAATCTGCCTATTCTGCGAAATCTGTGGTTATCTTTGCGCATGGAATTCAATCTTAAAAGCAAGCATGAGCTCTTTGCTGATGCGCTTACCTTCGATGATGTTTTGCTCGTTCCCGGTTATTCCGATATCCTGCCAAGGGAAGCAGACATAACCTCTCAGTTTAGCCGAAATATTCGTATCAATGTCCCCATGGTCTCAGCTGCTATGGATACAGTTACTGAAAAAGAGGTTGCTATAGCTATCGCCCGGGAAGGAGGAATAGGAATTATTCATAAAAACATGGATATCCATAGCCAGGCTGACCAGGTGAGATCTGTAAAGCGTTCCGAAAGTGGAATGATCCAAGACCCATTGACCTTATTGCCACAGGCCACTGTTGGTGAAGCCCAGGTGCTGATGCGTCAATACAAAATCGGCGGCATCCCGATCACTGACCCCAATGGAATTCTGGTCGGAATTTTGACCAACCGAGACCTCCGGTTTGAAGCACTCAATGATCGTCCCGTTTCTGATCTGATGACCAAAGCCCCATTGATTACAGCTCCCGTTGGCACGACGCTTGAACAAGCCAAAAAAATCCTTCAAAAACATAAGATTGAAAAGCTACCTGTCGTCGATGCCAATAATAAATTGACCGGGCTTATCACTTATAAAGACCTCATGAAACTCGAGGCTTATCCTAACAGCAGTAAAGATGAACGAGGCAGATTACGTGTAGGTGCGGGTGTTGGCATTGCTGCAGATACAATGAACAGAGTTGATGCATTAATAGCTGCTGACGCAGATGTGTTGGTAGTTGATACCGCACATGGTCATTCAGAAGGTGTACTCAGGATGATTCGCGAAATCAGAAAACGCTACCCTCACATCGAAATTGTAGGAGGTAATGTAGCCACAGGTTCAGGTGCAAAGGCATTGGTCGATGCAGGTGTTGATGGAGTAAAAGTAGGTGTCGGTCCGGGCAGTATATGCACTACAAGAATCGTGGCAGGTGTTGGTGTTCCACAATTAAGTGCAATATATAGTGCTGCCTATGCTCTCAAAGGAACTGGTGTCCCCATCATAGCAGATGGTGGTATCCGCTATACCGGAGATATCGCAAAAGCTATCGCCGCAGGTGCTAACACTGTCATGGCGGGTTCTCTTTTTGCAGGTTGTGAAGAATCACCAGGGGAAACGATCATACTCGACGGCAGAAAGTTTAAAGTATATCGCGGGATGGGATCACTAGGCTCTATGGCCCTTGGCTCGAAAGACCGTTACTTCCAGGATGTCGAAGATGATATTAAAAAACTAGTTCCGGAAGGCATAGAAGGGAGGGTTCCATATAAAGGGACCCTACATGAAGTGATGCAGCAATATACGGGAGGTTTACGGGCAGGCATGGGATATTGCGGCGCAAAAAATATCGAAGCATTGCAAACAGCTTCTTTTGTAAAAATCACTCCGGCAGGTATCAGCGAAAGTCATCCGCATGATATCACCATCACCAAAGAATCCCCCAACTATTCGAGAAAGTAAAAATGTCTGCAGGAAACAGATTACCTCATTCGTATTACCAGTCTCTTGAAGTTACCACACTGGCAAAAGATTTACTCGGCAAATATCTCGTTACGGAGTTTAACGGTATCCGGTGCAGCGGAAAAATAGTTGAAACCGAGGCTTACCGCGGGCCGGATGACAGAGCCTGCCACGCTTATGATAACCGTTGTACTCCACGGACTGAAGTAATGTATAAAGCCGGAGGTGTTGCCTATATATACATCTGCTACGGCATGCATCACCTGATGAACATCGTCACCGGCCCCAAAGACAATGCACATGCAGTCCTCATTCGGGCTCTTGAGCCAGCGGAGGGTATCAAGATCATGGCAGAAAGGAGACAAATGCAAGTATCCGACGTTCGTTTAACCAAAGGTCCCGGTGCTTTGAGTCTTGCCATGGGTTTAACGAGCAAATTAAGTGGTGTATCTCTTATAGCATCAAGTCCTGTCTGGGTCGAGGTCCGAGATCTGTCATTATCAGCATTTGAAATTTGTTCAGGACCAAGAATAGGCGTTGAAAGCGCCGGTGAAGCTGCCTTATGGCCTTGGCGATATTTCATCAAAGGAAATAAATATGTGAGCGCAAAGAAAACCTGCGTCTGATTTCCCTATTTTTGAAATGACTTTATAGTCTTCTTGACATCTTGTTTAAAATACTTCACCAGTATGAAACTCAAATCAGGAGAGATTTACCATGTCTATAGCCGTGGTAATAATCGTCAGCGTGTCTTTTATGACAGGGAGAATTACCTGTTGTTTTTATCCAAAATACGTGTATACCTCTCCCCTCAATGTGACATGCTGGCATATTGCCTAATGCCCAACCATTTTCATTTCCTGGTTCATGCCAATAAAAAATCCGCAAGGGTTTTCCGTCGCACGCATATCCTGACCAATTCTTCTATAACGCCAAAGCCAAAAATGTCTATGTTTTCAAAAGGTCTTCAATTGCTTTTGAGTAGCTATGCAAAATCAATAAATAGGCGCTACACGAGAAGTGGCTCCTTGTTCCGTCAGAATACAAAATGGAAAAAGACATCTGATGAAATGTTTAGCCTGGATTACTCCCTTTCCTGTTTCAGCTATATCCATTACAATCCGGTGACAGCAGGACTTGTTAATTCTCCCGAGGACTGGGAGTTTTCGTCCTATCGCGAGTATGCCGGCCTCACCAGGGATGAGCCTATTTGTAATCTTGAACTTGGAAAAAGTCTTCTGTGTCTGCAGCCAAACGATATGTTCAATCTCAGTTCCAGGGAAATTCCAAACGAGATTTTGAAAAAAATATTCAAATAATTAACTCGCACAAAATCAGGCAATTAGATAAAAAGATCTCAAAAAATTTATTGCGCTGTTTTACATCCAGACGGACTTAAAAATAGAACGCAAAAATGAAATTTGAAATTTAGTTAAATATGCTCCTAAGCCACAGACGTTCAACTACTTACGACAGTGTGGCACACCTAGGTGTGCCACACTGTCGTTTTCTGTCGTTTTCAGCCCCATTTCTCATTCCTCCACCCACCCTCACCCTCCCTTTTTTACACCAATCCATCCCCAATCACCTTCCTCAAACCTTCCTCAAACGTTTCCATGCTTTTTGGCGTTATTACCTAATAAAATTCGAAGTAAATCCTCCCAAATTGGCTTTCAGACTCCTTTTTCCCTTTATCTTTTTCTTTTCTATTATTCAAGCCCAACCCAGCCTTGACGTTTACGAGGACGCCGTATACCGCGATTACATCCGGACTGTAAGACTTCACGTAAACGGACTGGCACTGACCCAACCCATCGCCGCCCTCGGTCAGATGAATGCCCTCTACCTTACCTTCGATGAACTGGATGGCAAGGGAACAAGGTATTATTACACCGTAATTCACTGTGACAGACACTGGCAGCATACTCCCGAACTCTCCCAATTCGATTACCTCAACGGATTCAGAGAAGGGGAAATACGGGAATACGATATCTCCTCAGGCACCAACCAGGACTACTTGAATTACTTTGTCACGATTCCCAATGAGGAAGTAAAATGGTCAATCTCCGGTAACTACCTCCTGGTTGTATATGAATCAGGATTTGAAGACGATCCTATACTCACCCGGCGGTTTATGGTGACGGAAGAGAAGGTAAAAATCAACTCTAATGTAGTCCGGCCCGCCATCGTAGCCCGGCAAAATACCCATCAGGAAATTGATTTCGGAGTGGAAACGAAAGACCTTAATTGCTCCAACCCGCGTGCAGAATTCTTCTGCATGCTAATGCAAAACGGCCGCTGGGCAACACGCCTGGAAGATATCACCCCACGAACCGTAACCGGCAGTTACCTGGATTACAATTACCAGGGCAAAATCACCTTTGAAGCAGGTAAAGAATTCCGAAATATGGATATCAGCAGCATGATCTACCGCTCCGAAGATGTGCTCGACATCCAGGAATATAAGGAAGGCTTCAGCACGATCCTGATTCCTGCAGAACCCAGAGCAAGGATGACCTATATCTGGAGAAGGGATCTCAATGGCATGTTTGTACCCTATAACAGGGACTATACCCGAAAACGTATACCCCCTGACTCCCTGGCCTCAACGCTCAACTTGGTGAGCAGGTTCAATTACCGGGAGCAACAACTCCATACCGAATACTCAGAAGTCATCATCACCCTAAAGATGCCAGAAAACATAAGCACAGACGTATTTGTGGTGGGAGGTATCACAGACTGGAAGATGCTTCCTGAATATAAGCTGACTTATGACGAACGCGTCGGCGGATATGTAGGCCGGCTATATCTCAAACAAGGTTACTATAATTATGGCTTTGCAATACCCGACAAGAATGGCAACCCGGATTTTGCTTTCCTGGAAGGGAACTGGCACGCCACCGAAAATCAATATTCTCTGCTTACCTATTATAGACCAATCGGGGCTCAATATGACCGGCTTGTAGGCGCCCTCACCTTCGACTCGTATTATTGAAATCAGCCCTTTTGACCATTTTCTATCGCTTCTTAATTAAGTTTGTACCATGAATACTGATCTTAGGGTATTGATCCGTTATTTGAGGGCATTTATAGAAAAAAGCCTTTCGGAACTCTTTCCTTCCCTTAATATCGCCCCTTTAAACCCAGGTGTAATGAATAAATTCTTGTTTTCTGTTCTTTGCTTTCTTCTCCTGAATCTCCAGGCACAAACCCAGGAAGTCTGGGACCTTGAGCGATGCATTCGAGAAGCACTCGACAAAAATCTCACCATTGAACAAATAAAGCTCAACAAACAAGGTTACGATATCAATGGAAAGCAACTGCGCCGGGAAAGAATCCCCAGCCTCAATTTGAGCTCAGACTTCGGTTTTACAGTAGGTCGTGTGGTCAATCCAGCGACAAATGATTTCGAGACCGAAAACTCCCTCTACCAGAGTATAGGTGTGGGCACCGGCGTTGTCATATATAGCGGTGGTCGCATCATCAATTCAATCCGGCAAAATGACTTCTATGTGGAAGCGTCAGAGAAAGATATCCAGCAAGCCCGGGAAGATCTGTCCCTCAACGTGGCCCTTTCCTATCTGAACATCCTCTTTGCTTATAAAAATGCCGACATAACTGAAAACAGAGTTAAACTTTCAAAAGACCAGCTAAACAATCTGGATAAAATGATCCTGGCTGGGACTAAACCTGAAAATGACCGGTATGATATTCTCGCTCAGCTGGCTACAGACGAACAAGCTTTGATCACCGCCCAAAATACAATTGAAAACAACCTTCTTGCGCTAAAGCAACTCATGTACATGGAGGTGAATTATCCACTTGTCATCGACAAGCCAATCCTCAACCTGGATACTTTGGAAGGACTGGAAAATCAAACCTTCGAATCTGTTTATTCAATCGCGTTAGGCAATCAACCACAAATTAAAGCCGCAGAACTAAGGCAACAAGCCAGTGAAGAAGGTATTGATATTGCGAGGAGCCAGCGCATCCCCACGATAAGCATTGGAGGAAATTTTGGAACGAATTGGTCTAATTTCGCAAAAATACCCAATGGCGAATATACGATCGATCGTATTCAGCAACCAAACGTTTATATTAATGGAGACCCGGCCCTTTTTGAAGTGGATAGCTATTCACCCACGGGGTTTACCCCAATCGGATATGGCACCCAACTTGACCAGAACTTAGGCTACGGCTGGGGTGCTACACTTTCTGTTCCAATCCTCAATAACTACCGCGGCAAGGCAAGTGTAGAACAAGCAAAGATCAGCGTCATCAATGCAGATATAGAAACTGAAAAGATAAAACAGACGTTGAAAACCAATATTCAGAATGCACTCACATCCGCAAGAGCTGCGCGCAAATCACTCGATGGTGCAGAAGCCGCATACAATGCAGCCAGAATCGCCCTCGAAAATGCTGACCGGAAAGCCGCTGTGGGGGCATTAAATAATTTTGAATACCTCAGTGCCCGCAGCCGGAGTGATAACGCTGAAAGCAATCTGCTGATCGCTAAGTATGATTACTACTTCCAGATCAAAGTGATTGAATACTACATGGGTCGTGGAATACGCCTCGATTAATCAACCAGAACAAACGAATAAAATCACCATCAACGATTTTCAAGTACTATGACAAAACCTAAAAAGAAATCCGGCAAGTGGATCATATGGACATTAGCCATACTACTGCTGCTCCTGATTGCTGCAGCCGCCATTAAAGCTAGGAAAAAACCTAAAGGTGAATCTGTTGAAACAGAAAAAGTAGCCTTGAGAGAAATCCGTGAGATCGTGTCTGCTTCAGGCAAAATTTTCCCTGAGAAGGAGATCAAAATCAGTTCAGATGTCAGTGGTGAGATCGTCGAATTATATGTTGAAGAAGGCGATTCTGTAAAGGCGGGGCAAATCCTGGCCAAGATAGACCCTGAAGCATATGTAAGCGCTGTAGAAAGGGCTAACGCCAGTGTCAGTGGTGCGAAATCAGAGGTAGCCAGGTCAAAGTCCACTATTGAAAATTCAACCGCCCAGATCGAACAAATCAAATCACAACTCGAAAACACCAGGCGAATCCATGAACGTAATAAAAAACTGATGGCCGATGGCGTGATCTCTGCTCAGGATTTTGAAAATTCAGAATCAACGCTAACGCAACTGGAAGCTAACCTCCGCTCAGCCGAAGCAACCAATCGCTCCTCACAACAGGCCGCTCAATCTGCCCAGTTTAATGTAGCAAGCACAGAAGCCAGCCTGAAGGAAATCAGGACCAGCCTTAGCCGGACAACAATTGCCGCTCCGACTGCAGGTATTATCAGCAAGCTCAATGTAGAAAAAGGTGAGCGCGTAGTGGGTACGATTCAGATGACAGGTACCGAAATGATGAGGATCGCTAATTTCAATAGTATGGAAGTGCAGGTCGAAGTGAGTGAAAACGACATCCTCAGAGTATCTCTTGGTGATACAGCAACGATCGAAGTGGATGCGTATCTGGATAAAAAATTTACAGGTGTGGTCACCGAAATGGCCAGTTCCGCTGCCAATACCGGTGCTACACAAGTCCTCACCTCAGACCAGGTTACCAACTTCGTAGTCAAGATCCGGATCATGCCGGAATCCTACGAAGGCCTTACCGATAAGAAAATGCCTTTCCGTCCGGGGATGTCCGCTACAGTAGATATCAATACCAATACCGAAAAAGATATCATCTCCATTCCCATCCAGGCTGTAACTACGCGTGAAAGAGAAAAAGCCAAAGGGGATACTGCATCTGTTAAAGCTGAAACATCAACAAGTGCAACTTCTGATGAAGAGATCGATGAAGTAGTCTTCGTATATGAAGCAGATACAGCACGAATGGTTAAAGTCAAAACCGGCATCCAGGATAATGAATACATCCAAATCCTGAGCGGTCTCGATCCCGAACAGGAAATAATTACCGGACCTTATTCAACCGTATCAAGGAAACTTAAGAATGGTCTCGTCCTTGAGCGAAAAGAAAAGAAAGACGAGGAAAAGGGCAAAGCAACAGATAGTATGAAAGCAGAAGAAGATTAATGCCGCAGATACCAGTTGATGCCGGCCTTATAGTGTTTCTTCGACTTCCTGAAAAAGGAAAAGTAAAGACCAGGCTGGCAGCGACTTTGGGAGAAGATGCAGCCTTGAAAATTTACAATGATTTAATTTGCATTACACTTGATCTTGTAAGCGTGTCAGAAATTCCGACCTACCTTTTCTATGCCGGTGGATTACCTCATCCGCCTGAAAGAAATATCCGGTTTTCATATCATCATCAATCTGATGGAGACCTTGGATCAAAAATGGCCGACGCACTATCCATTGTTTTAAACAACCATAAAAAAGCGCTGATCATAGGCAGTGATTGCCCTGATCTGACTCCGGAAATACTCCATACATGCTGTCAGTCACTCGATGAAAAAGACATAGTACTTGGACCAACCGAAGACGGTGGTTATTACCTTTTGGGTTGCAAGGCACTCAATCCGGCACTTTTCGCCAATATAAAATGGGGTACACCGTCTGTACTGGGTCAAACGATTGAAAAAATACAGGGAGAGAATCTATCCTACTGTTTGTTGCAAAAACTCCAGGACATTGATACGGCAGAAGACTGGAATCGGTATACCCAAAGCTGACTATACAGGTTTGTGCTACCTACGGCCGTATAAAAGCACCTTACCCTTCTTTGCAGTTGATGGGTTGCTCTTATAATAAAATACGACTTTACGGATGACCCTGTCTCCGCCAGCCAGGTCGATCACACGTGTTTCTCCACCGGCAGGCACGAAATTCCGGATATCGATTCTGTCCGTACTTCCATTTCCGTAATGCACCACGACGCGATCAAAGTCAATGCCTTCATTCTGCACGAACAATTTAATAGCCTTAAAATCCCCCTGAGAACCAGTTACGACGATCTCATCGTAATCCGCGCGTCCATTCACCTTGCAACTACCCAACAGAGTCCATGGCCCTGTAAAACTGGCCGCTATAGAAAAACAAAACACCATGATGGTGGTCAAACTGAGCAAATTGGATGATTTCATTTTACTATTTTTTTTAAAGGTAGTGATTAGACCAGTGATTTCAAAGAAGGTTTAACCCATTAAATACAGGATAATTTAAGTAATTGAATAGAAACAACCTTACGGTTGGGGCGCGATACCGGTAACACATCACTACTCTCCAGGACAATGGTACCCACTTTAGAATGGTAGCTTTTAATGATAGTATGTTGGACCAGAAAGGACTAATGTATACGAAGAAACCTATAAGTGATCTGCGAAGCACTAACCTGTTTCAGGGTTTTTGCCATCAACACCTGCCCCTGGTCTTTCAAAAAGATCCTTAGATAATTGCTTTCTGCTTTCACGCACAGAATGTCCGCTATTGCAAACATATCTATCCTTCCATGCCGGGTATTGCCAGACGACCCTGAGGGTATGGGCTTCCTCCGAAGTAAGGATGATGGTGAGTGATTTTTTGAAAAAACTTGAAGGTATCCAGGGACAGGATTTTCGCCGGAGCCGTAACCTCTTTATGGGATACAGCGTTCTTCATGACGATACAATGCTTTTTTCCTGATGTTGCTCCAATTTTTGCAGAAGGGCTGCAGTTTCACTTAGAACTACTAATAACAAACCCCTCGTCCCGCGTATCAGGGGTAAGTCACCGTATGCAGGATCTCCTGTCCTGATGACCCTGCATCCAGGATTGACTTCCCTAGTGAGCTCCGGGGTTTTTGGAGTGGGGGAATATTGAATGATCTTCTGTGACTTGCAACTTGAATGCATCTGTATGACCGATACAAAATTATACAAGGTACCTGTGAACATGTATCACCTGAACGGGTGATAATTTGGCTTTTGAAGACCGGTTATGCGCAATTCCGGCAATGGCAGGGTGCTCGTCTACAAGGAAAAGTTGATGGGCAGCGACATAGTATATTTAACGGGTTTACCATCCAAAGTGGCTGGAAGCCACTCCTCATGGGTTGGAAAGGCATCCAGACAGGCCTTTCCTATTTCATTACTCAGCGAGCGTGGAACACGAAAATGTGTGGTTGTACCATCAGGCATGACATCCCATTGAACAACAGCCTGCCCTTCAATGCCCAGTTGTCTGGATTGCGCCGGATACTTAAGTTCCTTCATGACCAATTGATATAATAGGGCATCTGTACAATCTGAAAGTTCCGATACCACTTCTGACTGACAGCTCCTGAGATATGGTCGTTGCACTAAAGATCGATTGTGTACCATAGATACCAATGTATCGCCCTTATAAATGCCTTCATTGATCTTGTGCCCGAGTGTATCATACTCATAGTACTTGCCGTGACGAGCCCCATCTTCCCAGCTATATACATACTCCATCAATCCCGTGGTATCCATATGTGTCCATATCCCCTCTTTATGATTATTGCTGTAAGGACCGCACGAAGACTTACCCTTCCCGGGCTCACATTCCAACCACGACCCATGCATTATACCATATCGGTAGGCTCCTTGTGTCCTGATAGAGCCATCGTCCCAGAAGCTTTTATATGGTCCATGCAGCAGCGTCAGCGCCGACGTACTGTATGTTTTCTGTTCAATCAAGGTTAACTTTTCCGGATGAAAAACCCGAACCCTGAAGCCTCCGGGAATCTTTGAAACAACATAGTGGTACCAGTACCGTAGCGGCTTTTCATGATGCTCAAAAGCAATATCATACTTGTTTTTAAACTGTATATCGTCCCCGGTGTATCCTGATTTGTCTGCCATCCCTTGTTGAGAGGTTGAACAGGAAAACATGATGAACAGACTTAAGACTATCAGAGGCAGAAAAACCCTGTTATATCCAATCAAAGACGCTGTGACAAATGGTTTCATAACCCTTTATTCTAAAGATACGTATAAATACAGTAGCAAGCAATATTCATGCAGTGCACTTTTAAAAATAGAGAAGAAAAGAAAGGAAAAAGACATGATTAAGAAAGGATGTGTGCTATTTGCTGACCGATGCCATGCAAACCGCCTCTGACACATTGCTCACCGGATCTACATCTGTTATCTGAAGGGATGCAAAATGTAGTGCTGAATCCAGCACATAGAGGCTATCATATTTGATCGGAGGCTGCATCTGTCCAAGCTTCCAGCTACTGCTGTCAGCATGTTTAGCCCACACCTCATAGTGATGGCCGGCAGGTAACGCAGGAAGGTCAACAACCTGTAGCATCATTTTACCGGATAGCTTGCATTGAAAAAGTAAAACCTCTGCATCTGGTGTGGATTCACAGCCCCTGACTTTGATTCTTTCCGTTGTTGAAGAATTGATAAAATTTGACCGTTCTGACATCTGCCTAGATACTGAAGAAAGCTTATCCACTTTGGCTTGCTCTTCGGCAAGTTTGGCACACTGGTAATTGTAATCTTCCTTCAGATAAAAATGCTCCTTCCAGAGAAAAGCGAGACCAGCAAGCGCAAGAAAAACAACAACTGCAGATCCGAAGATCACTCTTCGTTTAGTAAGAAATGAATGCCGAAGGGCAGGTTGTGTCAAATTTCTATTGAATTTTCCGCAGATCTTGTTACGGGAAAGGTTGATTTTCTCCTGTACCTCCGGATAAAGCGAAGTAAGGCGTTCTACCTCACTGCTTTCCTCCTCGGAGGTCAGTCCTAAGACATACTTTTCGATCCACCCGCCTTCGATTAATTCCTTCTTTGTCAACTGTGTCTGCTTGTTAATCAATCTATAAATGACATTTGGCCCAAAAGGTTTTAACCTGACATCAAAATTGCTTCCCCCTCAACCGTTTATTAAATTTCCATTCCCCTATAAAGCTTTTCGGAAGATGTGCAGCTTAACAAGCTTTACCTGATATAGTTCAGAAAACCCAAAATTTACAGAAGATTTTTCGCGAAAATAGTCAAGATCCGCTTACAAAACACCCCCACAGTTTGTAAAGAAAATCAGCAATTGCTGCGTTCGTTGGAGCTCCATCCTCTACTATACATCAAACTCAATGGTGTCGCCGGTATGCAGTGTACCATCCCCTTTTGATTTGCCTTTAGAGGTAGGTTTTGATTTCGAAGATGGAGTTTTTTGCTTATCCTCCTTTTTAACTTCGGATAATTTTTTCGCAGGCGTCCCAAACAAATCAGCCTGTACCCCTTTACCACCAGTGGATGAAGTGGTATCATCTTCATCCGTTTCCTCTTCCTTCTCCTCTGCCTTGGGTTGCTCCCGGATATTGATGAGTTTCTTATCCACCAATTTATTGCCAAGCGCTTTCCAGCCTTTTACTTCGATAAATTCGGCTGGCTGCAATACCTCTTCTACTTTTTGTCGCTGGCTCATATACCCAAACTCCACAATCGGATCTTCACCAAGGGAGACAAAGTAAAGTTTAGAGTCTTTGTGTTCGGTGATAAATTTGAATCGTTGCCCGAGGGTAGTCGTTTCTATCAGAAATCGCTTAACCATGGTCCATTGTTTCTCGCCTTCAAAGTACACAGCTGATATCGCTGCTTTCGGTTTAAACTTACCTGCATACAAGAGGTCCTTCATCTCCACCTTTCCTGATGGATCGATCTCTGCTATTTCATATTCACCGGAATTGTATACGGTCAGTAACTGATCACCCGTATCAAAGGATCCCATGTAGATCCCACGCTCATCTATATTGATCCTGCCACTGACATCATCATACCAGTATTTTTGTGCACCTAATGTACTCTTGCCAACCTCCATCTGTGTGACTTTACGCACGGGATAACGAGTTACAATATTTCCACCTGCACTCCTGCCTTTGATGGCCAGTTCCTCAAAATAAAAATCAAATACTTTATTCCTCGCGCTGCTCCCTGGCGTCAGTTGTAGTTCAACCCGTTCAGCCTCGCCATTTGGATGTGCCACGAAATACAATACTTTTGATTCCTTATCCCCTTTTGTCAGGTCATATTCTTTGTCCCGCGTGATAGAGGTTACATTAAATCGCTTGGCATACGACTTGCCTGATCCGCCATCCACATAGATCAGGTGATAGGTCGTCCGTTCATCTCCTCGCTTCCATACACCGATATGGATGATATTTTTTCCGACAAAGACTTTTTCGGCAATGCGGGTCACCATAAACTTGCCATCCTTGCGGAATGCGATGATATCATCGATCTCACTGCAATCGGTGACGAATTCATCTTTCTTCAGGCCGTATCCAATAAATCCTTCTTTGCGATCCACATACAATTTAGCATTGCTGGCGATCACTTTTGCAGCCTGGATCGTGTCGAACGTGGTTATCTCCGTCTTACGTTCCCTGCCCTTACCATACTTGTCCAGCAATCGCTGAAAATAGGCAATGGTATATTCGATAAGATGCGCCAGATCATGCCGTACCAGTGTAAGTTCTGTTTCAATCCCCAGAATGAGGTCATCTGCGTGGAATGAATTGTATTTTGAAATACGTTTGATACGGATCTCGGTGAGTCGCTGTATGTCTTCGAGCTTAATATCACGATGGAGCAGCAGGCGCTTATCCCCTTTTGTTTTTGACGATGGCGTCGCAATATATTTTGCAAGGCCGAGACCTATCACATCGATGACATCTTCCCATGTCTCGCATTCTTCGATGTCGCGATAGATGCGTTTTTCAATAAATATTTTCTCCAGGCTGGCGAAATGCCACTTTTCCTGAAGTTCACTAAGCCGGATGGTAAGTTCCAGCCGGAGTAATTCCTGGGTATAAAAAGTGCTGTGCCGCAGTAGTTCCTCTACAGCTAGAAAAACCGGTTTGTTGTCAATGATCACACAGGAATTTGGCGAAATCGAAGTCTCACATTGCGTAAATGCATACAGCGCATCAATCGTCTGGTCAGGGGATACACCGGCCTGCAATTCTATCAGTACTTCAACTTCTGCTGCAGTATTATCACTTAGTTTTTTGATCTTGATCTGACCTTTTTCACTGGCCTTGACAATGGACTCCATCAAGGTTCCCGTAGTGACGCCATAAGGAATCTCGCGAATGACGAGGGTGCTCTTGTCCAGTTTGTCAATTTTAACTCTTACCCTGATCTTGCCTCCACGCAAACCGCTTTGATAATCACCCGCATCCATCATGCCCCCGGTCTGAAAGTCAGGATACAGTTTAAACTTCTTGCCTTCGAGTACTTTGATAGAAGCCTGTATCAGCTCCACAAAATTGTGCGGAAGGATTTTGGTAGCAAGTCCGACCGCAATACCTTCTACGCCCTGTGCAAGGACCAATGGGAACTTGACGGGCAGACAGATCGGCTCATTGCGGCGTCCGTCATAGGATACTTGCCAATTGGTGGTCAGTGGATTAATGGCCACTTCAAGCGCAAACTTTGTGAGCCTGGCCTCGATATACCTTGACGCGGCTGCGCTGTCACCGGTGCGTATGTCACCCCAGTTTCCCTGGCAATCAATCAGGAGATCTTTCTGTCCAAGGTTGACCAAGGCGTCACCGATGGCAGCATCTCCATGTGGATGATACTGCATGGTATGGCCGATGATGTTAGCCACTTTATGATAACGACCGTCATGGATGTCATTCATGGAATGCAGTATCCTCCGTTGCACTGGTTTGAGGCCGTCATGAATGTCAGGTACGGCCCTTTCCAATATGACATAGGAGGCATAATCCAGAAAATAATCCTGGTACATCCCACCCAGATAAGTGATACCTGAGTGATCTGATCCATGCGATGATTCTTGTTCCGGGTTTCGTTTTTTAGCCATAGCTATTTCCGTAAAGACCGGCAAAGATAGTGAAGCGGGGGGCGATATTAAATTTTAATATCATATGATTTAACCTGTACCAGATCAACCTGTTAGCTCTATAAGCCATGTCCAGCAGCCTATCCGGAAGGGCTACCGGACTAAGAGTTTTCGATTTTATTCTTCAGCGCCTTCAGGTTCTGATAGTCCTTGTTTTCAGGATCCCCTATTTTATGCAGGGCTTCATCAAGTATTTTTACAGCCTCTGCTTTTCCATTTGTCTTATACACCAGGTTAGCATACGTTGTGATATATGCTGCTGTTGCATCTTTTTCTTTTGCCGCCTTACCTGCCAGATCAATCGCCATTAACCGGCAAGTCTGGTCATCTGCTGCATATTTATCCAGATCGAGTGCCATTTGATTCAGGCTCGCGGGATCGTTTTTGATAAACTTCCGGACATGACTGTTGACAAGGTCTTGAATCCGGGATAAATCATGCAGCGCAAGAGCATATTTGATTTCGCTATCTGACCTGAAGCGATCTGCTTCAGAAGGAATATTGCGTTTCATGGCATAGGCTGCCAGGCCGATCAGTTCAGGACTTTCAAACTCAATAGCGCGTTTTACGGTATTGTTGCATGCCTGCCTTACTTTGGCATTGATAGTCTCTTCACTGACTACTTTACTAATGTTTGACCTGTATTGTTCAAAGAGATCAAAACATTGGCAATCCACCTGGGATGCTGCCTCCAGAATGAACTTTAGATTCTCAGGTGTGGTCAGATCCTTTTCTTCGAGGAGATAGTCATTGGCTATTTTGACAGATGGTTTGCCTGATTTATTGAGTGCGGCTACGTAGTCATACACCAGTTGGTAACTACGATCACCTGATGCATAAGCGGCTTCGTATTTGGTGCTCTTGTCATACTTGGCGATAATCGATTCACCTAAGGCGATAAGATCTGCAGGGCTTTTGGCACCAACAGCCTGCCTGATCAATACCTGATCATAATCGATAAAAAAAAGGGTCGGGTAGGCATTCACCGGAAATTTCTTCTTGAACTCCAGCCCCATTTCTTTTTCCATATCAATCTTGAGACTCAGAAAATGTTGATTGAAGAGTTCGCCTACAGCCTGGTCTGGAAAAGTACTTGCGGCCATTCTCTTGCAGGGTCCGCACCATGTGGTATACGCATCGACAAAAATGATTTTATCCTCTGCTTTAGCTTTCAATATGGCTTCTTCCCAGGTGCCGTGGTAAAATTCGATCCCTTGCCCAGCAACAGACAAAGTAGTCAGAAATAAAACCGTAAAGGTGATCAGTATACTTCTCATAAATAGTCAATATGGCTGTAAAAATAAGGAAAAAAGGAGGGTGAGCGCATTGGTTGTTGTTAAATGTAACTTAACTACCTCCATAGACTTAACACCAAAAGTGATTGTCAACCCAATACCCGGAAAAAACAAAAGGTGAAGCGAATAGTTCGTATTCACTTCACCTCTGTTATGTTTGCTCAACCAAGGAGCATCGAAAAGTCAATCCTGATTGGACCTCTTAAAGACAGATCTTAATCTGTTAAGGAATCCTACTTTCTGCGTCCTGTTGCTTTTTTGACAGCTTTTTTAGCTACTGCCCTTCTAACAACTTTCTTAGCAACTGCTTTACGAACTACCTTCTTGGCTACCCTCTTAGCAATAGCTTTACGAACTACCTTTCTGGCTACCCTCTTAGCAACTGCCTTACGAACAGCCTTTTTGGCTACCCTCTTTGCTACTGCCTTACGAACTACCTTTTTAGCAACCTTCTTGATTACTGCCTTACGAACTGCTTTCTTAGCAACTTTCTTTGTTGCCTTTTTAGCAACCGCCTTTTTAGCAACCGCCTTTTTAGCTACTTTTTTAACAACTGCCTTCTTAACAACCTTCTTAGCAACTGCTTTACGAACTACCTTCTTGGCAACCGCTTTCTTGGCTACTTTCTTGGTTGCAGCTTTCTTGGCTACTTTCTTAGTTGCAGCTTTCTTGGCTATTTTCTTGGTTGCAGCTTTCTTGGCTACTTTCTTGGTTGCAGCTTTCTTGGCTACTTTCTTGGTAGCCGCTTTTTTAGCCACTTTCTTAGTTGCGTCCTTTTTCACAGCCTTCTTCGCGGCTTTTTTAGGAGTTGCTACTGGAGCTGGTACTGCAGGTGCTGCGACAGGAGCCGCTTTAGTAGCAGCCTTCATAGGGGCTTTCTTTGCAGCCTTCTTAGGAGCAGGCTTTTTAGCGGCTACCGCAGGAGCCGGAGCTACTGGAGCATTTTCAGGTGCTGATGGATTGGTTTCAACTGGTCCGTCCGGAAACGTAATAGTTGCCTGTTCTATTTTTGCCTGATCCTTTTCTGATGGATTGTCCATGATTGATACGTTTTGTTAGTTAGAATTATAATTCAAGAAATATTTCTCAATGATTTGAACATTCAAATATAACCTGCTTCTGCATATAATATTTCATTTCATAGTGAATTAAATTTTATACGTGGTGTTGAAGCAGATAAACAGGTTTGATAACGGATCATATTTTGCCTTGCGCTTTCTCTCTTTTCACAATCGCCAATGCCAGATTGAGCCTTGTATAATCTATGCTATCACCGACCTGCTCTTTCACTTTGCTCATCTGCTCACTGAATCCGCTGGCCCTCCATCCCTGGCGTGCTATGACCAGATCATCGGGAAATAAGAACTGCTGGATATCAATATCCTCACCTTTCTCATAGAGTTTAGCCAGGTGCATGGCAATCGTTGATACGGCCATTTCTCTTTTTTGAGCGATCTCCTCAGGTGATAAGCCTTGCTGAAACAGGTTCAATGTTTCAACATAGGTCATCCCCTTAGGCTTTTTGATGATGTCCTGATCGGTCATATAACTCCTGATCTCATCCACAAAAGCCTGTCCGTATTTTTTGGATTTGAAATCTCCAATCCCATTCAACCTCGACAATTCTTCGACCGTAAAGGGACGCACCTCGGCCATTTCTCTCAATGTACCCTTGGGAAAAATGGCATAGGGAGGCAAACCTTCTTCTTTTCCAAGTTGCTGGCAGAGCTTTTCGAGTCGATCTATCAGCCCTTCACTAAACCGGACTGTCTTTGGTTTCCTTTTAACCACGGGCTCTTCAAGCACTTTGGCCTGACGATGCAACTCGACTTTTCGATCCTCAAATAACACGGCATCACTCAAAGGTGTACACCTCAATACTGAATGACCGATATAGTCGATTTCAAGTAATCCCTGGTTGATCATCTGTGTGATATAGTGGATCCATTCCTTCCATGCGATATCCTTACCGGCCCCATAAGTCTTAATCTGCTGCAGATTACGTTCATAGATTTCCTTTTTACCTGACCCCCGCAGCACATCCACCAGCATCGTGACTCCGACTGTTTCACCTGATCGCTTACAGGCAGATAAGGCCATCTGTGCGAGCCGAGTGCCATCAAATCCCTGCAACGGATGAAGGCAATGATCGCAATGCCCGCATCCGGTAGAGCGGTATTCACCAAAATAATTTAGGATCACATTCGTCCTGCAATTCGTCGCCTGACTATATTCCCAGATACGTTCGAGCTTTTCAGCCTGTACCCGCTTGAAGGTCTCATTGGCTTCACTCTGATCTATAAATTCTTTGTAAATGCTGATGTCACGGAAACTATAAAACATCAGTGCCTCCGCAGGCTGGCCATCACGGCCTGATCTTCCGATCTCCTGGTAATAGTTTTCGATATTCTTTGGCAGGTTGTAGTGAATGATCCACCGGATATTGGGTTTGTCGATCCCCATACCAAAGGCTATTGTTGCACAAACGATCTCCAAGCGATCAAATTGAAAGTCCTCCTGAACCTTCTTTCGAGTTGTGTTATCAATCTCCGCATGATAGGCAGCCGCCTTATACCCATACTTCTTCAGCGTCTCAGCTATAGATTCTGTCGTTTTTCGTGCAAGACAATAGATGATTCCGGCTTGCCCTTTGCGTGTTTTGATAAAATCTCGTATCTGTTCTATTCGCTGGATACCTGCACGTACCGACAATTGAATATTAGGTCTTTCAAAACTAGACAGATACGTCTTCGGGTCTTTCAATCGCAACTGTAGCCTTATATCTTCCTGCGTTGCTCTGTCGGCAGTGGCTGTCAGTGCAAGCACAGGTGCATCAGGAAAGTACTGCATCAGTCCCGGTAATTGAGCATACTCCGGTCTGAAGTCATTTCCCCAGATGGAAACGCAGTGCGCTTCATCAATCGCTATCAGGGATACCTTGAGTGGTGCGATAAACTCTAGGAACTTCTGGGTGAGCGCCCGCTCAGGAGAAACATAGAGAATCTTGAGTATACCGCTATGAATATGATGAATGATCTCCCGGCTCTCTTCTGCACTGGTGCCGCTGTGCAATGCACCGGAGTTGATACCATTAGTCCTCAGGGAGCGAACCTGGTCATTCATGAGCGAGATCAGTGGTGAAATCACCAATGCAAAGCCTTCCTTAATCACCGCTGGTAACTGGAAGCAAACGGATTTTCCTCCACCGGTAGGCATGATCACTAAGGCGTGACCGCCATCAAGGACGTGGTGTAGGATCTCTTCCTGGTGGGGCCGGAAGGAATCAAAACCAAAATGCGTCTTAAGTGTCTGATGTAAAAGATCAACTGGCATTGTCAAATTTGTTTTCACTGGATTAACTGGTCAATAAATATATGGTCTTTTAGATCAAAAAAGCAAGGATCAAAATCCATTTTTTTTCGCCGCCAATTCACACAAACTTTCGCCAATCGATCCCAAAACTCAAAACGTACTCGTTTTCTCACCTTCTTACACGCTTACTGTCCCAGACCTCACACTCTCTTCCCGCCACATCATTTGATGATGGCGGGATCTCCGCTACGAAAGACCCCCTCACTGTCTCACTGACTCACTGTCTCATTGTCTTACTGTCTCACAAGTGTCTTTCGGCATGATAGGAGGAACGCACGAGAGGGCCGCTTTCGACAAAAGCAAATCCGCGCTTCATGCCTTCTTCCTTATACATGGCGAAAGTATCGGGGTGGATATATTCCGCGACCGCCAGATGCATTGGCGTAGGTTGCAGATACTGACCGATCGTAAGCACATCACAGCCATGTGCTACGAGGTCATCCATGGCCTGTAACATTTCATCCTGTGTTTCTCCGAGCCCGACCATAATGCCGGATTTGGTGCGTTTGCCAAATTCCTTGATGCGCTGGATCTGTTCCAGACTTCGTTCATATTTAGCCTGTGGGCGGACCAGCCTGTATAATCTTGGAACGGTTTCCATATTGTGGGAGACGACCTCCTGCCCACCTTCGATCATACGGATCAGGGCATCCCAGTTCGATTTGACATCGGGTATCAGCGTTTCGATGGTAGTCGAAGGTGATAATTCCTTCACTTTCGTCACGGTCTGATACCAGATCTCGGCTCCGCGGTCTTTGAGTTCGTCGCGGTTGACGGAAGTAATGACAGCGTGTTTGACCAGCATGAGTGCGATAGCTTCAGCGACACGGCGGGGTTCATCCTCATCATATTCATTTGGACGTCCTGTTTTGACCGCACAGAATGAACATGAGCGGGTGCAGACATTACCCAGGATCATAAAGGTGGCGGTACCGGCACCCCAGCATTCTCCCATATTCGGACAGTTGCCGCTCTGGCAAATGGTATGGAGGTTATAGGTGTCTACAAGGTGACGTACTTTCTTGTACTCCTCCCCGATAGGAAGTTTTACGCGCAGCCAGTCGGGCTTTCTGGCCCTGGAATGGGATTCTGTGACTTTCAGGTCAATCATGGAGACACAAAGTTAGCAGTTTTCAGTTGACCAAATGCGGTCCTGAAAACTGTGTGAGATTGCAAGGCAGTGAGAGGTAGGTACGTCAGCAAACAAAATTCTATGCTGTCGGAGATAACTCCATCCAACGGCAACTTCTTCTTAAACCTATAAACTTATAAACACATCAACTCATAACCCTATAAGCTTACAAGCCAATCTATGCTGTCGTAGATAACTCCATCCAGCGGCAGCTTCTTCTTAAACCTATAAACCTATAAACCTATAAACCTATAAACTTATAAACTTATAAACACATCAACCCATAAC
>JAWXAW010000079.1:0-46865 GCA_034439675.1 Saprospiraceae bacterium
ATATTACATTATAAATTTATATCCTATCGAACCTTCAAATTTGTGAACATCTTTTAATATTTGAGTGGCAAAATCAATAAAAAATAATTGGAAATAATAGCCTAAAAGGCCAAAGACAGGATTAAAATGGACTCTCGTAAGCCGGATTTGTGAGCGTAGTGCTATCCGTCAGGGTAAGCAGGAAGGCTAGAATATCAGATTTCTGGCTTTCGGTGAGTACCAGATTGAACATAAAAGAGCTCTTATTGGGAGAATTTTTACCTCCACTGGCATAATGATCGATTACTTCTTCAAGGGTTTTCAGACTTCCATCATGCATGTATGGGGCCGTAAAGACAAGATTACGTACCGTAGGAGGCTTAAACATCCCATTTTGACCGGCAACTCCAGTAATAGCTCCTAGTCCCGGGTCAGGAAAGCTGTATAGATCGAGCGATTCCTGCAATCCATTGTTGAAATAGTCATTTGTAGCCAGCAAAGGGGCGTTATGGCAATGACCACATTGGGCATCCGGGAGTGAAGGATCGATATTGAAAAACATCAGATACCCATTGATCTCATTCTCTTCAAGCAATATTTCGCCTCTTAAATACCTGTCATACCGGGAATTGTGGCCAGAAACGAGCGTGCGTAGAAACTGGGCAATAGCTTTTGCTGCCAGATAGCGGTCTACCATCGAAATATTTTCAATCCCGAACGCCTTTCTGAAATCAGCAGGATAAACATCGTGGGTTTGCAATTTCAATTCGACACTATCCCAGGATTCACCCATTTCAATAGGATCTTCAATTGGAATCAGGGCTAGTTCCTCTAACGTTTTAGCTCGTCCATCCCAGAATAATCCTGAATAATGAAATCCTACGTTAATTAGGCTTATCGAACCACGCCGGGTGATACCATTCACACCCTGGCTCAGGGCTAACCCGTCACTAAAAGACAAGGACGGCTGATGGCAAGATGCACAGGATATGGTACTATCTACGGAAAGCAATGGATCATAAAACAACTTGCGACCTAATAGTATACCATCAATAGTCATTGGATTGTCATCCGGTTGCTCCAGTGCAGGGAAGTCGGCCGGGACATCTAGAATATAAGGAATAGGGCTATAGGGTATGCCTGTGAGGTCTCCAGCCGGATTCTGTATTCCGTCAATTGAATCGTGGCAACTGTTCATACCAAGGAGCATAAATATAAACCCAGCATACCGGAGTGTTTGAAGCTGTAGACCCATTTCCATTATATGACTAGCTAAAGGACAAGGCTGAATGCAATAGCCAGGTTGTTGACAATAACGGTGATCGTTGATATATCATCAGGGCTGTGGTTCTGTGGGTTGGCTTTGATATCAACACCTTGTAATACCTTTTTGTAATCAATGACGATATCCAGGTTGGTTTCCATTCCTTCTTCAACCGTCAGTGGAATATTAGCTTCCAAAATACTGTAGAGTGCATCAGAGCCTGTATGTAAGGCAAATCCGAGATCCAGATTACCATTACCAAGCGTGTCCAGACGTCCTTCTGTTTTCATAAATATATAACTGCTCCAGGGAGTCCAGTAATGAGCTGTATTACTCAGCGGGTTACTGGATGGAAAATCTGCGGGTTTCTTTGCATTGACGTCAGCTGGAACACCAACGCCAAATCGCAATCCGTCATAGGTCCCTGTCGGAACTCCTGAAATCGTCAGGATGTAACCGGCTTCGGCAGCTGTAGTATTATCAAAACTCAGATTTACGATTTCCACCTCATCGAGTAATTCTGCTGAACCTTGCCTTAGCAATTCAAGGTCTGAAATAATCATAACCAGTTGAGTAAACTCCAAGAACTCACCATTCTCAAATGGACGTGTGTTGAACATTTGCAGGGTTTCTTCGTCATACACCGCTTTAAAATGAAGAGTAACGGTTCCCTCTGTAGCAGAAGGATCATCTTTACACGAGACTAACCCAATAATAAGCAGACTGAAGAAAATGTAGTTGAGATGTTTCATGGATTTGTATATGATTTGTATGTAAAACTTTAACGCCTTGCCGCTTAAATAAGTTGCAACCAAACGTGATTATTGGGTTCGGCTGATACTGCCAGCAAAATTAGTGATTATTGAATGACGAAAGCTTGTCGGGTCGGCGACATTTACATCCTGAAACCAAAGGAAATAATCTACAGTCAGCATGAATTGGGAATCCTCACCTGGTATAAATTCGAAAGGATAAGCTAACGTCGAAACTACTTCATCACTGATAAAAATGGTATCAAAGGATTCCACCGTAATATTTCGTTGAACAATGAGCCTCATGGTTTCAAGGGAGCCTGACTGGGCATTCCATAGGGGGCTTTGCTCAGATAGTACGAGCGGAGTCCCTGGGCTTTCTGAGTCGAGGCAACTGAAATCCTGAGTGAGGCCCGCCGTAAAACGGAGGGAATCAATGACAGGAGATTGCCGGATGGTACCCAGTGTATAATTAAACTGCTCAATATCAACAGCCACGTTGTCAGGAGAGTAGGTCAGATCGCCATTGACACAAGTCACCGTGACACTATCGACATGAAATACAGTGCCCTGATCGTCCTCCCATGTCCAATCCGAAAGGAAATATACCAGACTATTTATTTTATAAGGCTGGGCATTCATATCATAGAGCGTATCCGTATTCGCAAAATTGCGGTCGCCCCATTTCTGCGTCATGGACAAGGCCAATGAAGGATAGCTGCAACAACCGTCACAGGATTGTTCGGCATTCAGGTTAAAATTTTCTGCGTTGACATCGAGGCAGCCTTGTATCCTGGTGTTACAACCTATTGCGGATATGGAGATAAGGATCCCTGTCAATACTTGCAGGTAGTAGTCAGGAGGGGAGGTTCTTTTTGTATTCGGCAACAAGGCGTTTTATAATTTTTTTGACCTGGAATGAAAATTCTTTATTTAACATCCAATGATAGTACTGCTGATCAGTATAGAGTATTTCCGCAGCCGGCCTACCCAGATATTTACCAAAATTAAAAACGATTACCCCATTGTGATCGTATTTTAGCCTTTGAGTGGCATCGACAATCTGCAGATCGTTCGTAAAAGTATTCAGCGCATTCACATCCGGCATGATAGGTGCAGGGACGGTTTCACCTTCTTCTGGTAGAAAATCCACACCTTCATACTTTCGTAACTGGCCATCCAGGACTTCGATTGTAGCTCGCACGTCTTCAAGGGCATCATGAGCTTTCTCCATTGGCTTCTGACAATAAAACTGATAGGCGGCAGAAAGCGTCCTGGGTTCCATTTTATAGAATATCCGCTGGACATCAATTGTCCGGCGTTGATCTACATCGAAATCAATACCTGCCCTGGCAAACTCCTCCATTAACACCGGAATATCAAACCGATTGGAATTATACCCCGCCAGATCAGCATCCCCGATGAATTCAAATATTTCATTGGCCAGCTGGATAAAGGATGGCTTGTTAGCCACATCCTGGGGGGTGATACCATGCACAGCCATAGCCTCCGGAGAAATCGGAATACCGGGATTAATCAGGTACGATTTTTCAATGGCGGGGGATCCGTCCTTATGATAACGGATCATTGCCAACTGGATAATCCTGTCCCGGATGACGTTCAATCCGGTTGATTCGATATCAAAAAAGATCAGGTTGCGTTCGAGACGAAGATTCATCAAGTTGATGGGTTATGGATATGATTAGCTACAGGTTCGTGGCAAATCGTGATCTTTTGCCAAAAAATAGTTGATATTGAAGTCTTTCCGGTCCATGATAAATGCTATAACCAATTCCCATCAGGTTTCCTTCTGACAATCAAAGGTAACCTTTGGATTGTAAAAGCACGCACAACAACGTAGCTCTATGTGATGGCTGGATGAGATATGATGTTTCATATACAATCTGTAGTATATTGCCAATGGTGGGGATTAGTATATTTGGAAATGCAACGATTGATTAGCTATACCTGAAATGAAACAAAACAAACTCATATCGTATTCAATAAACGTCCAGCTTTTGGCTTTATTGATCTTTAATTGCATTGGCTGTAAGCCTGCTGATGTCGAAGTTGACCAAACGCAGGTAACTCCACCAACAGAATCACGTTTTACGTTGATGACCCCAGAAGAGACGGGTGTCGGATTTATCAATCAGGTCAAGGAAGATTATTCCTATAACAGTTATGTTTTTGAATATATCTATAATGGCGGAGGTGTTGCCGCGGGTGACGTCAACGGAGACAGTCTGCCCGATTTATACTTTTCAGCTTCCTTACTTTCCAACAAACTGTACATCAATCTCGGTCAGTTTAAATTTTTAGATGTGACTGATGCTGCCGGTGTCGGATTAAATAAAGGTTTTAAGACAGGGGTGACCATGGCTGATGTCAATGGAGATGGCAGACTGGATATCTATAGCTGTCGAACCAGTAAATCAGCAGATGAAACAAATGCTGACCAGTTGTATATCAATATGGGAAACCGTCTTGAAAATGGAATACAGATTCCTGTGTTTGAGGAGCAATCAAAAAAGTGGGGACTTACTGACAATAAGAACACCAATCACAATTGCTTTTTTGATTTTGACCGGGATGGAGACCTTGACCTATTCCAGCTCAATCATCGCTCGGACTTCTCGCAGACTAATAGTTTGAGGCTGCAGGAGCGAAAAGATGGTTCTATAGAAAGGAAAACATTACCGGAAACGCCTTATGAATCAAATAGGCTGTTTGAAAACGTGCAAGGCACTTTCAGAGACATCACAGAAAAGGCAGGCATGGAAAGTTCTGCATATGGATTGAGTGTGACACCGACAGATTTTAATCAGGACGGGTGGATGGATCTCTATATTGCAAATGACTTTATCGAACCTGATCAGCTATTTATCAACAATCGGAATAGCACGTTTACAGATTATAGTGATCGGTCTATGAAGCATACAAGTCAGAGCAGTATGGGCTCAGATATTGCGGACATCAATAATGATGGACTGTCCGATATCATTGTCATGGATATGAAAACTGAAGACCCTATCCGGTATAAAGTGCTGATGAATCTCATGCAATATGACCGGTATAATCTTTTAGTACAATACGGGTATGGGCGACAGAGTGGGCGGAATGTTTTACAACTCAATAACGGGAATGGTACATATAGTGAAATCGGTCAATATGCTGGTGTGGCAGCGACTGACTGGAGCTGGAGCCCCTTATTTGGAGACTATGACAATGATGGATGGAAGGATCTGTTTGTCACCAACGGCTATCGCAAGGATCTTACCCAGCAGGACTATTTTACGTACTTCAGGGATTCCATTCAACAGGCTGGCGGGTTAAGTCCAGAAGCGTTTCCGGATATACAACAATATCTTAAATATTTACCTGAACAGAAAGTCGCCAATTATCTCTATATCAATAATCAGCGGTTAGGCTTTACCAATGCTACGCAGGCTGCAGGCATGGATCAGCCTTCCTTTTCCAATGGCAGTGCATATGCTGATCTTGACCGGGATGGGGACCTTGACATTATCGTCAATAACATTGGGACACCCGCTTACATCTATAGAAATGATATCCAGGGTAAAAACTGGATTCAGATTGATGTGCAGCAAGCAACCGGCAACACCGATGGTTTAGGTTCTACAGCCGATGTATATGCGGCTGGCAGTCATCAGTTTGCGATGATGATGATCAACAGAGGCTATTATTCCACGTCAGAGCCGATCCTTCACTTTGGATTGGGGGCTCTCCCCAAAATAGATTCCATCATCTTGACATGGCCTGACGGGTCAAAGGAAATGATGAAGGACATACGTGTAAATCAACGAATCGTATGGAAGAAAGGTGCTGGAAAACCCTATACAGTTCCAACTGCTTCAGCGCCATCCAAATTATTTTCAAGCCAGACCGACCTAACCGGTTGGACTCATGAAGAAAACGAATTTGTTGATTTTAAACGAGAGCGTTTATTACCCTATATGTTATCGGCTGAAGGGCCCTGCTTTGCCGTAGGTGATATAAATGGTGATAAGCTTGACGATCTATATGCCGGCAATGGTAATGGTTTTCCAGCCACGCTTTTTTTTCAGCAAGCAAATAATGGATTTATTGCCCAAACCCCACCATCATTTGCGGCTGATTCTGTATTTGAAGACTGTGGTGCGCAATTTGAAGATTTTGACCTGGATGGAGATCTTGACCTTGTGGTCATTTCAGGCGGGGCAGCTTACAACCTCAATGAACCCGCTTACATGACACGTCAATATATCAATGACGGACGAGGGAATTTCAGCCGCTCTGCCACATTTCCGATTATCCGTACAAATGCAGGCGCATTATTAACCGTAGATATTGACGGAGATCAGGATAAGGATCTCATTATTGGAGGCCTCTCTTCCCCTGGTCTGTTTCCGAAAGCACCTAAAAGTTACCTGCTCAGGAATGAGAAGGGGAAATTTGTCGACATCACACAGGCCATCTTTCCTGAGCTTGATGGGTTGGGGATGATCACAGCTATCGAAGCAGGTGACCTTGACGGTGATGGAACATTAGAGCTCGTCTTTGCTGGAGACTGGATGCCCATTTCCGTATTTAGTTTTGATGGGAGTACCTACAAGAATAGGACGAATGCCTTTGGCCTGGATAAATCAAACGGTTGGTGGAAATGTATACGTATTGAAGATATAGATGACGATGGTGATGCTGACCTGGTAGCCGGTAACATGGGGCTCAATCACAGGCTGAAGGCAACCAGTGATTTTCCGATTACCTTGATTTCAAATGATTTTGATGGTAATGGTTCTACAGACCCGGTAATGTGTTTCTATCACAACACTAAACTGTATCCTTTTGCAGGACGTGATGCCATTATTGCCCAGATACCTGCGCTCAAAAAGAAATTTCTTCGATACACGCCTTATGCTTTTGCCACTATTGATGATATTTTCTCAACCCAGGATTTGAAAGGCAGTAACTATTTGTATGTCTATACCTTTAGTACCTTGCTATATCGCAATGATGGAAAAGCGTTTGTGGCGGTGACCCTCCCCTACCAGGTTCAGTTAAGTCCTGTATATGATCTGATCATTAAGGATTTTAACAAGGATAACAAGAAGGATATCCTGATGGCAGGTAATTTCTCCCATTGTGAAACAGAAACAGGTGAAATAGATGCAGGTAATGGTACACTATTACTGCAGCAGGCTGATGGTTCGTTTACCTATGTGGCAAACAAGCTACATGGATTTTGGGCACAAAAGGAAGTGCGGGAACTGGATCTCATACGACTACCGGACGGTCGCGAGGCTATTCTGACGGGCAATAACAGGGGCCCTGTAGAAATAACCATGATTATGAATTAAATGATCCTCTGTTAATCCTTGTCAACAGGAAGGACTTTCAGAATTCCTGCCCAAATGAATATGCCAATTCTCCTGTAATGGTAGATTTTACTGGCTTTTATTGCCGCTCCGGGGTTGTATCTTTGACTTTTTATTAGAGCAAGTTTACAAATCAAAATAAACAATGAAAGTTTCCTGTAATGCCTTAAGCGTTCTTGGTCTTCTACTGGTATTGGCTGGTGTGATTAGCTGTAAAAAAGAAGCATCTCAGGCGGTTGTGCCAGGAGAAAATTTGCCTGCTGTCAATGCCCGTTTTACCTTATTATCTTCGACGCAGACTGGAGTGGATTTTTCTAATTCCATTCAGGAAACCTTCGATTATAATATTTATACCTACGAATACCTCTATAATGGCTGTGGGGTGGCCGTAGGTGATGTCAATGGAGATGGTTTACCTGATCTTTATTTTGGTTCTGCCTTTGCCAAAAACAAGTTATATCTCAACCAGGGCAACATGACCTTCCTCGATGTTACAGAGATCGCGGGTGTTACTGCGTCAGATGGCTACAAAACAGGAGTCACGATGGCGGATGCCAATGGCGATGGATTATTAGATATTTATAGTTGCAGGACGAGCAAAACAGATGATGGTAAAAAAACGGATCACCTATTTATCAATACGGGTAACCGCACTGAAAATGGAATAGCTATTCCTGTCTTCGAAGACCAGGCCAAAAAACTTGGCATCGATGACAATAGCAACACCAATCATGCCTGTTTTTTTGATATGGACCGTGATGGCGACCTCGATGTTTTTCTGCTAAACCACCGGACTGGTTTTGAGGATGCCGTAAATATCCGCGTCTATCAAAAAGAAGATGGTTCGACTGAACGCATACTTACGCCTGAAACTCCTTTTGAGTCCAATAGACTCTACAGAAATGACAATGGCTATTTCGTAGATATTACTGCCAAAGCGGGTATGGTCAATTCGGCATTTGGCCTGAGTGCAACAGCTGCAGACATCAACCAGGATGGCTGGATGGATCTCTATGTGGCCAATGATTACATAGAGCCGGACTATATTTATATCAATAATAAAGATGGCACCTTCACCGATCAATATTTTAAATCACTCAAGCATTCGAGCCAGAATAGTATGGGGTCGGATGTAGTTGACATCAACAATGACGGACTGGTCGATATCATGGTGCTGGACATGAAGACAGAAGACCCTATCCGCTATAAGGAGCTTGCTCACGTCATGCAGCTGGACAGGTATAATCTCATGGTACAATATGGATATGGCAGGCAATCCGGCAGGAACGTGCTGCAACTCAATAATGGCAACAATACGTTTAGGGAAATCGGCCAGTTTGCAGGCATTTCCGCTACAGATTGGAGCTGGGCCCAGCTGATTGCTGATTTTGACAACGATGGATGGAAAGATATCTACATTACAAATGGTTATCGCAAGGATGTGACCAACCTGGATTATACTAATTTTTTTAGAGATTCTATTGACCGTACCGGAGGACTTACTGCGCAGCGGTTTCCAGACATCAACAAGTTTTTGGAAAAAATCCCTAGTAAAAAAATTAGTAACTACTTGTATATAAACGGTGGTGATCTTTCCTTTATCAATGCAGGTAAGCAGGCAGGCATGGATCACCCTTCATTTTCCAATGGTGCAGCTTATGCGGATCTGGATCTTGATGGGGATCTGGACATCGTCGTTAATAATATAGATGACCCCGCTTTCATATATCGAAATGATATTAAAGGCAAGAACTGGCTGCAAATTGTCGCTCAACCCGGTAAAGGAAATACACAAGGGATTGGAACTGCTGTTGATATCTACGCTGGCAAGGCACATCAATACAGTATGGTCAATTCGAATAAAGGTTTCTTATCCTCATCTGAATCGGTATTGCATTTCGGTCTCGGTGACTTAACAAGTGTGGATTCTATCATTCTCAGATGGCCTGACGGCTCTTATGAAACCCAAAAAGCTGTCAAAGCTAACCAACGATTAGTCTGGAAAAGAGGTTCGGGGAGTAAATATCAGATGAAGCCTTCTGAAAAACCTAAACTGTTATTTAAGAACGTGCCGGGAGCCTTTACGTGGCGACACAGGGAAAACGAATTTAATGATTTTAAAAGAGAGAAACTGATTCCCTATATGCTATCTGCCGAAGGTCCTTGTCTTGCAGTAGGCGATATAAATGGTGATAAACTGGAAGATATTTATGCAGGTAATGCCACTGGATTTGCTGCAGGATTGATGACCCAGAATCCAAACGGAACATTTTCGGAAAAATCAATTCCTGCTTTTATAAATGATTCCCTCTACGAAGATTGTGGGTCAGTGCTGGAAGATTTTGATGGAGACGGTGATCTGGATCTCCTGGTGGTTTCCGGTGGAAATTCATTTAATCAAAACGACCTCGAGTATCTATCCCGTTACTACATCAATGATGGGAAAGGATCATTTCAACGTGCGAATAATTTTCCGATCATCCGAACAAATGCCGGTGCTGTTTTGGCTGTAGATATCGATGGCGATAAGGATAAGGACATTGTCATCGGCGGCAGATCTACCCCTGGGTTATTTCCTAAGGCCCCTAAGAGTTATTGTCTAAGGAATGATGAAGGTAAGTTTACTGATGTCACAAAGAACCTCTTTTCGGATCTTGAAGAACTCGGTATGGTCACAGACATCGAGACTGGTGACTTGGATGGGGATGGCAAACCCGAAATAGTCTTAGCTGGAGAGTGGATGCCATTGACTGTATTCACCTTTGATGGTGGTAAGATGATCAATAGAACAAAGGCATTTGGCCTTGAAAAAACAGCAGGCTGGTGGAAGTGTATTTCAATTACGGATATTGACGACGACGGTGACATGGACCTGTTGGCCGGAAATATCGGATTGAATCACCGTATGCATGCTTCAGAAACATATCCTGTGACATTGATCGCAAATGATTTTGATGGGAATGGTTCGACCGACCCGATCATGTGCTATTACTTCAATGGTGAGCTATATCCATATGCAGGGCGCGATGCTATTATCGCGCAGATTCCGATGTTGAAAAAGAAGTTTACCAGATACACACCCTATGCTAAAGCAACCATCAAGGACATCTTCCCTGAAGATCAGCTGGAGAAAAGTACCTGGTTATATACGAATACGTTTCAAACCACCTTATTTCGGAATGAAGGAAAGTCCTTTGTTGTGGCCCCACTACCCTATCAGGTTCAACTCAGCCCTGTGAATGACATGGTGATCAGTGATTTTAATGCTGATGGGCGAAAGGACATACTGGTAGCCGGAAACTTCCTTTACGCAGAGCCTGAAACGGGTGAATTTGATGCAGGAATTGGCACCTTGCTTATCCAGCAAGCAGATGGGAGCTTTGCATATGTTTCCAACCTGGAGCATGGTTTTTGGGCTCAGGACGAAGTGCGGGAATTGAAATATATAAAGCTGGCTACAGGTCTTGACGCAATCCTGACGGGAAATAATAATAGCTCTCTGGAACTCAACCTGATTACCACCAAAGAGCGCGTAGTGCAATAATCCAAATATCGGTGAGGATAGTAAATACTTTACCAGGCGCATTTTAATGTCAAGCTGAAACGTTGATTTTTTAATTTATAGTTAATTTCTAAATACAATATCTATTGTATGAAAAGAGCATTGAATCTTTTGAGCGTATTATCATGCACAGCATTTTTATTGACTGTTGTACAATGCAAAAAAAATGAAGTGAGCGAGCAAGCTGCTCCAGAGACGGCCCTGCCAGCTAAAGTAAATGCCCGATTTACCCTAATGTCCCCTGAACAAACGGGTATTAAGTATTCCAATCTTTTTAAAGAGGATTACAACTATAATATTTTTACATATGAGTATATGTACAATGGTTGTGGGGTGGCGATTGGAGATGTCAATGGCGATGCATGGCCTGATCTATATTTTTCTACTGCATTTGGCCCGAACCGGCTTTTTCTGAATCTGGGCAATTTCCAGTTTGTGGATGTATCAAAATCTGCAGGTGTGCTGGCCTTGGAAGGATTCAAAACCGGGGTGACCATGGCGGATGTCAATGGAGATGGCCGCTTGGATATCTATAGTTGCCGTACAAGCAAAACAGATGATGGGCTCAAAACTAATTTTCTCTTCATCAATATGGGCAATAAAACCATTAGCGGAGTTCCGGTGCCCTATTTTGAAGAAAAGGCTAATCAATTTGGACTTGATGATAACAGTGACAGTAATCACGCCAGTTTCTTTGACTTTGACAGAGATGGTGATCTGGATTTATTTCTGCTCAATCATAAAATCGGATTTAAGGATGCCGCCAAGCTGCGCCTGAAAGAACAACCTGATGGCTCGGTCAAAAGAATAAAAGTTCCGGAGACACCTTATGAATCTAATCGTCTATACCGGAATGATGGGGGCAAATTTACAGACATCACCGCCAAGGCCGGACTCGTTAATTCTGCATTTGGTCTCAGTGCAACGCCGGTGGATATCGATCGGGATGGTTGGCTGGACATTTATGTTGCGAATGATTTTATCGAACCGGATAATATCTATATGAATAATCGGGATGGCACCTTCACAGATCATTTCTTTGAATACTTCAGACATGCCTGCCAGAGCAGCATGGGCTCCGATGTAGCTGACATCAATAACGATGGACTTGACGATGTCATTGTCGTAGATATGAAGCCGGGTGACCATAAACGCTATAAAGAGTTGAACAATGTCATGCAGTATGACCGGTACAATATGCTTGTGCAATATGGATATGGCAGGCAACCTGGACGTAATATGCTGCAACTAAACTGTGGAAATAATACATTTATTGAGATCGGCCAATTTGCAGGAGTGGCCGCAACAGACTGGAGCTGGACGCCGCTCATGGCTGATTTTGACAATGATGGGTGGAAGGATATCTATATCACCAATGGCTATCGAAGAGATGTTACGGACTTGGACTATACCAACTTCTACAGGGATTCAGTCAGACGTACAGGCGGGATCAATCCAGAACGATTTCCAAATATCTATGATGTGCTGAAGCATGTGCCTGAGAAACGAATCAGTAATTACCTTTTCATCAATTCACATGACCTTTCCTTTATTGATGCCAGCGAACAAGCAGGTCTGGCAACACCTTCTTTCTCTAACGGGGCTGCGTATGCTGACCTGGACCGTGATGGTGATCTTGATCTTGTCGTACACAATATAGATGATCCAGTATTTGTATATCGGAATGACATCACCAATCAAAACTGGCTTCAGATAGATGTTATACCATCACCGGGCAACCCTATTATTACCGGCACTGCAGTGGAGCTCTATGCAGGTGGTAATTTTCAATATCAGACACTCATGAGCAGCAAAGGATTCCTTTCTGGTTCAGAACCTTTGTTGCACTTTGGACTTTCGAATGCTTCACAAGTTGACTCCATCATACTGCTATGGCCCAATGGCGGCATGGAGACAATGAAAAATGTGAAAGTCAACCAACGGATGGTTTGGAAAAAAGGAGATGGTAAGCCGTATAAAAAGTCTCTTAAAACGCCTACAATACCTCTTTTTGCCTCCGCAGTTAATAAAATCAATTGGACGCATCAGGAAAATGAATTTGTTGATTTCAAACGGGAAAAATTGATTCCATATATGCTCTCTGCCGAAGGACCTTGTATGGCTGTCGGGGATATAAACGGAGATAATCTTGAAGATATATACACGGGCAATGGCAATGGATTTCCTGCTGTTTTATTAACCCAAAAGGCAAATGGCTCTTTTGCGGAATTGTCCGTGCCTGCCTTTACCGTTGATGCAGGTTATGAGGACTGTGGATCAGTCATCGAAGATCTTGATGGAGATGGTGATAAAGATCTGCTCGTCGTTTCAGGTGGTAATGCCTATCCTGAGAATGCATTGGAATATTTGCCAAGGTATTACACTAATGATGGAAAAGGTGGATTCACAAGAGCGGAGGATTTTCCGGATATCCGGATCAATGCCGGAAGCATACTGGCAGTTGATTTTGATCAGGATAATGATAAGGACATCCTGATTGGCGCCAGGTGTGTACCAGGTGCTTTTCCTACGGCTCCGAAGAGTTATCTGCTTAGAAATGACAACGGAAAATTTACAGACGTCACGAAAGAGATTTTTCCTGAACTGGATGGGATTGGGATGATTTCAGATATGGAAGCTGCAGATCTTGACAAGGATGGTAAAGTTGAATTTATTTTGGTTGGAGAATGGATGCCCGTGAGCGTGTTTTCTTTTAACGGTAAAAAATATGTCGACAAGACTAAAGACTATGGTCTTGATAATACAGCAGGATGGTGGAAAACAGTCAAAGCTGCTGATATCGATGCGGATGGTGATATTGATATCGTGGCAGGTAATATGGGGCTTAATCACAGACTCAGGGCATCTGAAAGCCAACCTGTAACACTGATCACTAAAGATTTTGATGGAAATGGTTCATTGGACCCCATCATGTGCTATTATGCAGACCAGAAACTTTATCCTTTCGCAGGACGGGATGCAATCATCTCCCAGATTCCCAGATTGAAAAAGAAATTTCTCAGATATAAAGTGTATGCCAATGCTTCTATTGATGATATTTTTACAAAGGATGAACTTGACGGAAGCATGTATCATTTTGCAAAAACGTTTGAAACTAAATGGTTCAGGAATGATGGTCAAAAATTTGTGTCTATGAGTCTTCCTTCGCAAGTGCAACTGCATCCTACTTTTGATATTTTAATAGAAGATGTCAACAGGGATGGGCGGCTGGATATTTTACTGGCGGGAAATTTCCTCTATGCAGAATCAGAAACAGCTGAAATAGATGCGGGTAACGGTACCCTACTCTTACAGAGCGCTGATGGCTCTTTCCGTTTCAGCAACAACCGGGAGCATGGCTTCTGGTCCAAAGGGGAAGTTAGAGAACTGAAATGGATAAAAACAGCAGATGGAAAACAAGCCGTATTAACCGGCAACAACCGCGGCCCTGTTGAAATGCATACCCTCCTGAAATAAACTGAACCATGAGTGCTACAAATCTGCTGAAAGTAGATCCGATGTTGGATGGTGTACAGCCATCCACGACACCTGTCTCCAGGGAGGCTATGGAATTGGCTGAGTTTGTCAAGGATCGATCCCATTCATTAGTTGATCGAATAGAGTCTTACCAAGATATTATAAGTCTTGAAATCGGGGATACGCCGCTGACGCGTATGCGTAATGTTGAGCGTGAAACTGGTCTTCGACAGTTGTATATAAAATTTGAAGGGGGCAATCCGAGCGGAACGCAAAAGGACAGGATCGCATTTGCACAGTGCCTGGATGCTATACGCAGAGGATATGATACCATATGCGTGGCTACGTGTGGAAATTTTGGTGCGGCTACAGCACAGGCGGCATTTCTTGCCAGCCTGCGCTGTATCGTGTTTATCCCTGAAACGTATCATACGGATCGCATTTCAGAAATGCAGTCTTATGGCGCAGAGGTGATACTATTCCCTGGCAGCTATGAAGACAATGTGTATCACTCCCAGCAACAGGCAAAAGCGAACAGGTGGTATGATGCAAATCCCGGCGGTCATAATGCAAGCCTGCAGATCAGTGCCTATGCAGAGATTGCATACGAGATATATGATGTGCTCCGCGATGCTCCCAAATATATAGCGGTTCCGGTGAGTAACGGTACAACCCTAGCCGGCATACACAGGGGTTTTGTGACTTTATTTCGAAGGGGACGCACCAGCAGGATCCCGATCATGATTGCTGGTTCTTCATACCGGAAAAATCCAATTGTAGAGTCTTTCAGATTAGGCTACACCAGTTGCGTAAACCTGGAGGAAAGCCGTATCACTGAATCAAAAGTAAATGAGCCATTGATCAACTGGCATAGCTTTGATGGGGATGAGGCGTTGTATGCGATTCGGAAAAGTAATGGGCATGCGGCAAACGTCACCGATGAACAGATGCTCAGATATGCCAAGAATCTAAGGGACAAAGAAGGCTTGCAGGTTTTGCCGGCGTCCACTGCAGGATTGTTCGCACTGATGCAAATGCATAAAGCATCCCCATTGGATTCAGATAGATTTGTAGCTGTCATAACTGGAAGAAAATAAACAAATGGCTATGAGAGCAATAGTATATTGTGGTGGTGCATTTAATACCCCAAGTGGAAAGACAGCACATGGATTGGTGCGATTTACGGAGCGCTACGAAGTACTGTCCGTCATCGATCCTGCCTATGCAGGTTTGGACGCACGTAATGTGCTGGATGGTATTATCACGGGTATTCCTGTTGTGAGTAGTCTTCAGGAAGCCATGTCCATTGCTGATAAAAATGGTGGAGCACAGGTAATGGTCATTGGGCTTGCTCCTGACGGAGGTCGCCTTCCAGATGATGCTCGCGAAGTTGTAAAAGAGGCTGTCCAACTTGGCCTTGATATAGACAGCGGCCTGCATGATTTCCTTTCTGAAGATCCAGCAATTACCGCACTGGCCAATGAAAAGAAGGTCCGTATCCGCGACATTCGTAAACCACCGGATAGGAAGGATCTGCACTTTTTCAGCGGAAAAATAGAAGAGGTTGATTGCCTCAAACTTGCGGTACTAGGAACGGATTCCGCCATTGGCAAACGAACCACTGCATGGATTATAGTCCATGGCCTCAGAAAAGCTGGATATAAGGCTGAAATGATTGGTACTGGGCAGACCGCCTGGATGCAGGGTGCTACATATTCAATCATCCTTGATTCCCTCATCAATGATTTTGTGTCCGGAGAGATTGAACATGCAGTCCATGAAGCATGGAAAAATGAAAAGCCGGACGTGATCATTCTCGAAGGACAGGGCAGCCTGATGAACCCCGCCTATCCGGGAGGATTCGAATTACTGGCGGCAGGTCGGCCGGATTACGTCATTCTTCAACATGCCCCTAAGCGAATGGAGTACGATGGATTTCCCGGATACATTATGCACCCGCTCGATCACCAGATCAAGGCTATTGAATTTATTTCCGGACGAAAGGTGATTGCGGTCACTGTCAATCATGAGGAGATGAAACCTTCAGAAATACCAGCCGCCTGTGAATTGATTACACATCAAACAGGGCTTCCTGCCTTTGATGTATTGCATGATGGGCCTGACGGGTTGATGCTCACGATTCAACGATTGATAAAGAACAAATGAATATATCACCCTGATTGATGCGCTATTTGTGTATCTAGTGACTCAATCTGATAAGCTATTACTCTATGAAGATCATCGCCTCCGAATGTTGGGTAGAAAAATTTAAGCTGAAGGAGAGCTATTCCATAGCCTATCAAAAGGATATCACGCACTGTGAAAACGTCTTCCTTACGCTGGAAACAGAAAGCGGGCTGACAGGTTGGGGCATGGCTGCACCCGATATGATTGTCACCGGAGAAGATGCAACAGCAGTGCTTCAATCCTACAGTGGCCATATTAAAGCTTGTATGAAAGGGGAAAACCCATTTTATTACAGCCGCCTCTATGAAGAACTCCGAGAAGCATTACCTGGGCAGGCTTCTGCCCTTGCGATGGTTGAGATCGCATTATACGACCTGATGGCGCAGAAGGCTGGTGTTCCTTTATACATGTTCCTGGGAGGCTACCGTCAGAAAATAATTACAAGCGTTACAATTGGTATTCTGCCAGACGACAAGGTCCTGCAAAAAACAAATGAGCTCATGTTGAAAGGAATCAGGGCCATCAAACTAAAAGGTGGACTTGATGTAGAACGTGATATCCGTGTTGTCGGATTGGTGAGAAAGAAAATTGGAAAAGGTATGGCACTGACCCTCGATGCCAACCAAGGGTATAGCCTTATCGAAGCTGCTCATTTCATCCGAAATACAAAGGATGCAGGATTGGAGCTTATCGAACAACCAACTTCGCCTGAGCTTACATTTCAATGGCATCTCCTTCGCCAGGAGGGTAATATACCGATCATGGCAGATGAGAGCTTAAAGAAATTATCAGATACGTTTAACCTTACAAGCAGGCAGGCAGTTGATTTTATCAATATCAAGCTGATGAAGGTAGGGGGCATCACTCCGGCCTTACAGATTAATTCTAGCGCCAGATCTGCTTCGGTCAAATGTATGATGGGGTGCATGGATGAAAGTAGTCTGGGTATTGCAGCTGGTTTGCATGTTGCCCTTGCACGACCTAATATAAGTCATGCTGATCTTGACAGCTGGATGGATGTCATTGATGATCCTTTTGAAGGACTGGTCATATTAGATGATGGCTATCTGAGACCAACCCAATCACCGGGTCTGGGTATCAATCGCAAACGATAGTCAACCCGGTGTATACCCGGCATCCGTACGGAGCAAATCATGTATGGTTTCTGCTCGGCGTATGAGTGCAGGAGTACCATCCTTACCGACCAGAACTTCTGCAGGCCTGAGTCTTCCATTATAATTGGATGCCATCGTGAATCCATAGGCTCCAGCATTCATGAGGCATAGAATATCACCCTTTCGTATTTCATGCATGGGCCTGTTGGTCGCAAAAGAATCTGTTTCGCACAAATAGCCCACGATATCATAATTGCGTAATTCACCATTCGGATTGGTCAGGTTGATGATGTGCTGGTAAGCGCCATAACTCATGGGCCTCAGGAAATGATTAAAACCGGAGGAAACAAATGCCATCGGCACATGTCCTTCTTCCCGGACACCTGTAACTTGCATCAACAGGTTGCCTGCTGCGCTCACAAGGAATTTTCCGGGTTCAAGCACCATGGTCAGATTCCGTTCGATTTCATCGCAAAACTGATTGAAGCGCTTGCTGATTTTCTGCCCGAAAGCTTCTATATCAATCGCATGGTCATTCGGATGATATGGAATTTTGAAACCTCCACCCAGGTCTATCCGTTCAATGGAATCCCTCCAGTGTCGTCCAACATTGAGTAAGTACTCGTAGGCCTGGTCAAAACTTCCGGAGTCTCCGATATCGGAACCGAGATGCATGTGCACACCGGTCACTCGTATGGACATGGAACTGGTCCGTTTAAAAATTTCTTCTACCTGGCTTGTCAGAAAACCAAATTTCGAACCATCCGATCCCACCTGGAGTTTGGAGTGACCACCAGCCTGAATTCCGGGATTGAAACGTAAAGTAATGGATGTGCCAGGGTAATGACGCTCAAGCCACTCCAGGACATGCAATTGATCTACATGCACATGCACCCCCTTTTCGATGGCAAAGGCATACTCTTCTGTCAATACCCCTGATGGTGTAAAACTGATGTGTGTCGGAGGTACACCCGCTTCGAGTGCCATGATTATTTCACCCGGAGAGACTGTATCAATACCGCAACCATGATGATGGATTTGTTTTAAAATACCAATCGTGCTGAGGGCCTTACATGCATAACGGATTTCCAGGGAGGGCACTGTAAATGACCGTTTGAGTGTATCAATCTGCCGGTCAATCGTGACGGCATCATATACAAACAATGGAAGACCATATGATTCTGCAAGAGCAAGTAACTGCGCTGTAGGGAGAGCATTGAACATGGGTGTCAGATCTAATATTGCTCGTAAAGAAAAGAAAAAAACTTTTCCATGCTTTTCTGAAGTTCATATGACTTGCCGGGAATCTGATTATTCATCCAGGAGAACAAAAGAATGTTACCGGATTTGGTGAGCAGAAAACCACTCAGGCAATAGATATTCTTAAGCGATCCACTCTTCGCGTAGATAAAGGGTTTGCCTTGTTGACCTTTAAAGCTATATTGTAATGTACCTGTTTTGCCGCCAGCCGGAAAGATGTCCTTGAGGTAATTAATATCTTTTAATTCAAGAATATGGAGCAGCAGCGAAATAATCGAACGCGGAGTCATCAGGTTATATCGTGATAAGCCTGACCCATCGACCCAATCAATATCGGAATCAAGATCACTTAATGGGCCGTATAATAGACTATCAATGATATCCTTTTCTGACATATAGCGTAGTTCTTTCAAGGCGCAGGCTAACAAGAGTTGTTCAGCGATAAAATTATCGCTCTCCTGCATCATGATTTTGATCAGTGTATCCCTTGATGATCCCTTGATATACTGCGCATCCGAAGGCAGTGGCTGATGTGTAAATAGAATTTCCTTTCCGGTGGCTTCAGCCCAGGAATACTGAACATCATTTTTGAAGAAAGTAACAGGCACCTCAACTTCTTCTATCGTCTCTACCGGATTGTATGTATAAAAGTAACCATCACCCCATTCTGTTTTACCCTCATCAGAAACACTATCCGTACTCACCTTGACCAGGGACGTGAGATATGCAGGTGTTACGGTTATTTCCTCTCCGCTCCGCAATATCCATAACCGATTTCCATAAATAGGGAAGGCATTTCTTTCACATTGATACGTGAAATGGTAATCATCCCATGCCCATCCGGTCCCAAAGCGTGTGGTCTGAAAATGGTCATCACAAAAGATGATCTTCTTGTTACTTGCCCGTATAAAGTCAGGCAAGGCAGCGGGTTGTTGACGGTCAGGAAAGTAGGTGCCGGGATCTCCCCCACCCCAAATGATGAGACTATCCTCCTTCTCCATGTACAAGGCTGCGTCCAGTTGCTCATCAAGCAGCTCCAGCGCAGCATACATCGTCAGAATTTTGACATTAGATGCAGGGGTAAAAGAATTATCCTCCCGGTGATTAAAGATTGTTTTCCTTTTTTGCAGATCGTACACCGAAATACCTACATGGTGCTTACCTTCTAAACCCAGATCTTCCCAAGCCCTGTCAATAGAGCGAACCTGGTTGATGTTCGCTTGAGCTGTTAGCTCATCTGAAGCTAACATGACCATTGACAGCAGGAAGAATATAAAATTGAATTGCCTGTATTTCATTAAACGGTTTGACTAAATTGACTGATGATGGTAAAAGGGTGAGGCCAATCATACTGAACTTACCGACATTATGTCATCAAGGCTGAAAAATACTGCCAAACAGGCAAATAACTGCTATAGGAATACACTTTGATGGATTAATGGTAAGATAAAGCAGATATGATTGATTTTCAGAAAGAAGTAATAGGCCAGAGTTTCCAGCTACCTGTATTGGTTGATTTCTGGGCACCGTGGTGTGGACCTTGCAAAGTATTAGGACCTGTCATAGAGCAGTTAGCACAGGAACAAGGAGACCAGTGGAGACTAGTCAAAGTGAATACAGAGGATCAACAGGAAGTGGCAGCCAGGTATAATATCCGGAGCATCCCGAATGTGAAGTTGTTTTACCGTGGGGAGGTCATTGATGAATTTACCGGCGCTTTAACACGACAGATGATTCTCGAATGGTTAAAACATGCATTGCCGAATGCGGGACTATTAGCGTTGGATCAGTTACTGGCCGAAAAGGAAATCCCGGAGACAAGTGATCTGGAAATTTTAATGGACCGTTTTCCGGAAAGCCCCGAAATCCGGATTGTCCTCAGTCAGTTAATCTTATGGGACTCTCCGGAAAAAGTTCATCCTACGCTGGAAACGATCAAAATGGGTACGCCCTTTTATGACAAAGCCACTTACTTGAGGGATATTTCCAGTTTTCTTGAATGGTCTTCAGATGATGAGGATTTAATGCAAATTCAAAAACTTTTCAGGACGGGCAGTCTTGAGGAGGCAATCCCTATGGTGATAAAGGTGCTTGGAAAAGATAATAAAAAGGGTGAAGGAAAACTTTCCAAAGCGGCTATTGGAATATTCAATACCCTCGGCACCCAACATCCCCTTACTAAAACGTATCGACGCCAACTGGACATGGTCCTTTGACGATTAGGGCTTATGCGTTTGGGCAATAGCTTTGGAGTCATATTTTACGACAAGATGAATCCAGATCGAACGACTAAACCTAAGGTTCCAGATAAACATTACTCCCAATATAAGCAGGAGGATCAAAAAGGAAAAATCAACGGACTGGTGGAAATAAAAAACTAATAAACCGGTCAGTCCAAGGCTGAAGAAGGCTAGAAAAATATAGGAGATAAACATAGCTCCGAAATAAAAGCCAGGTTCGGGCTCAAATTTCTGTCCACACACAGAGCATTTTTTATTCATCGCAAGTGGTTTTGAAAACTGCATGGGTGCTTCAAATAGTTTACTTTGCCTGCATCGCGGACACGTCATCTTGAAAATGCTGGAAATCCTGCTCATGTTACGAAAGTACAAGCATAAACACCAGGTAAGGTGTAATAAAAGTTACTTTTCCCCGGAAGTTGGAGGACTTATTTCCTGAAACCTATACCCTGGCGCTGAAAACCGGGCATGTTTTTATCACGCGCAAAATCCTTCACATCTTCAAAAGTGATCAGGTTGGCCTGATTACGGACATCAACACCTGATTTGGCGAGTCGAAGGTTTTGATTTTTAATGACATCCTGTACCGTCTGCCTGATATTTCTGGCGTTGCCAAAATATTTGTCGCGATAGTCATACAGGAATTTGAAATAAGTTGTCAGGTGCTCCAGGGCTTTAGGGGTAATTCTCATATCCTGAGCATGGATCATATGGATGGCTATTTCATTCAATTCTTCCGGGCTGTAATCTTCAAACCGCAATACCTTGTCAAATCTTGAACTCAGCCCGGGATTGGCTTTGAGGAAAGTCTCCATATTATCCGGATATCCAGCAGCGAAAACAAAAAACTGCCCCCTTTTATCTTCCATGCGCTTGAGAATAGTCTGGATCACTTCGTTACCAAAATCGTGCGGATTACCGGAGGAATTGGTAAGGGAATAGGCCTCATCAATAAACAAGACCCCACCCATGGCTTCATCTATTTTTTCAGCGGTTTTGAGTGCAGTCTGCCCTACATATCCGGCTACTAACCCCTGGCGATCTGTCTCTACCATATGTCCACGTTCGAGAATACCCAGCGCCTTATATATTCTGGTCAATATGCGAGCTACGGTTGTCTTGCCAGTACCGGGATTGCCAATAAAGATGGTGTGCATATAAAATTTGTTTAGCACCCCTCGTCCGATGGTTTGATGATATCGCACGATATCAATCATTTCCTTGATTTGTTTCTTGACTGCCTCCAATCCCGTCAGTGCATTCAATTCAGCAAGGGAAAGCTCAAGTAATTTCTCATCCACCGGGATTATGGGAGAGGTGAAGTCCTCCAATGCTTTGATCGCCATGATATCTTCCGGAAGGATATTGGACAGATCATCACGTGATGGATCTCGCAGCTGTGTATTCTTCATAATCCTGAGGCCCAGTGTAACCTTTGCTTTTTCAATCACGTCATTGACAAACCGCGCATTACCAAATGTTTTGTCCCTGTTGCGATATGCATCCGTTATGAATTCATCCACAAGCTTTCGTGCCTCTGTAGTCAGCGTCACTTCTTTTTCCTGGCAGGCATATTGGGCTATCGCTGACAATTCCTGAGGCAGGTAATCTGCAAACTGGTAATGAATTTTAAACCTGGATTTAAGCCCTGGATTTGAATCCAGGAAATATTTCATTTCCTTAGGATACCCGGCAACAATTACCGCGATATCCCCCTGTCCGTTTGACATTTCTTTGACAAGGATTTCTATTACTTCGCGTCCAAAGTCCTTGGTATCATCATTGGCGCGTGCCAGACTATAAGCTTCGTCAATAAACAATACACCTCCCCTGGCTTTTTCAATGGCATCCTTTGTCCGGGGCGCTGTCTGGCCAATGTATTCACCCACTAAGTCACCCCGGTCTACCTGGTGTACGTGTCCTTTGGAAAGCAGGCCCATATTCTTGTAAAGTCGTCCCATCATGCCGGCGACTGTTGTCTTTCCGGTACCCGGATTACCGGAAAAAACAGAGTGTATGTTGAAATCCTGTCTTTCCGTGAACCCCTTATCCTTGCGCAGTTGCAAAAAACGGAGATACTGAGCATGCTCAAACACCTGTTTCTTGATTTGATTTAGACCTATCATCGCAGTCAGGTCAGACATCACTTCCTCCAGGCTTTGTTCTGGCTTGCTATCTGTATTGAAATATGCAGGACGGTAATCAGGCCACAAGACCTGGCTATAACCTTCCATAAATTCTTCACCCACTTCAAAAGGGACTACAGCTACAAGCTTGTCCATAAAAATAATCTCCGCGGTGTATTTTCCCGGACGCCAGGAACCCTTAACATTTGATCCCCACCCGGCAGTGACTTTTACTTTCTCATCCCCCTTCTTAATGGTCTGGAGTCTTGTCACCTGGCCCTTCAATTCTCTTGCTTCATTGTAGAACTTGGTGAACAGTTCACACTGCCAGGCATCCTGAGTCTGGAGATTTTCAAAAATGACTTCCGAATAAATATAGCGTGTCTCTGCATTGGAAAAAGAAACAAAATAATGGCGGTCATCTTCGCCTACATCGTCATATTGCCCTTCATACAATCTGAGGGATTGCAGCAATAAGTAACGAGGCTGCCCGTTGACAAGTGTTTCACTTTCTTCGATATAGAAATACTTTGATCCAACCTTTTCATTATCGAGAAAAGCTTCCCAGCAATAGGCTCCTTTCTTCCAGAAGGAACCTTCTTTCTTATTGCCCCAGCCTTCGCGAATGTAGACGATGCTGTCATATTTGCTGACATTTCTCCTGATCTGAAGCCGGCACAACTCTTTTCCGGCACGCTTCATCGACAGACAGCGTAGCGTTACTTCCACATCCCAGCTCTGAATATCAAAATGCTTATTGTAAAAGGATAACTCGGCATAGACATATGATGCCTCCAGCCGATCATACACCTGCCGGTACTTCTTTTTGTTGTCTGCAAGCCATTCTGTAGAAGCGTAAACTTTTAGTTCTTTAAACTTATAAGCTTTCGATTCTGATTGCGATTGAGTAATCTCTTCCATAATTCTTTTTAAATATAGGGGGTTCGGAGAGAAGTACCAAACGTCACCCTGAATAATATTTTAGCGATGCGGGTTCTTACCCCACTCGATTAAACAGATGAAAGCCACTATATTGACCCCTTATTCCAATGCTTAGAAACTTTTTCCATATCATCCGCTGGCCAAATCTGCTGATGCTGGCTGTCATTCAGGGTATTATTTACTATCGTTTATTGCATAGTAGTCTATCGGTGCTGGGCATCACTGAGATTGCAGTATTGATCACCATCACCATGATCATTGCAGCTTCCGGGTATGTGATCAATGATTACTACGATACCCGGATCGACAGCATCAATAAACCACAACGATGGATTGCCGGAAACACTTGGACTTTAAAAACTGTCCTGCATGTATACGGCATACTTGTTGGATCAGGTGCCTTACTTTCAATCTTTCTTGCCTACAAGTTGTCATTGTTCATCTACCTCTTAATCTATCCTTTGGCTATTGCGGGTCTTTGGTTTTATTCCTATGCACTCAAATGCAGGCCGATAACCGGAAATCTTTGGGTAGCCCTTTTTTGTGGCGGTGTAGTGAGTATCATTGCATTACCGGATTTGTTGCATGAGAACCCGGATGCCATTAGTGGGCAATTGTGGTATTATACCTTGTTCGCCTTTTTAAGTACGTGGTACAGGGAAGCTGTCAAAGACCTTGAAGATATAGTCGGAGATCAAAGAGAGGGTTGCAGTACCTTTCCTGTGCGTTTTGGGCTTATGCAAGGAAAAATAATAGCAATCGTCCTTGGCCTTTTGCTGATTACCACTTTAATTGCATGGGAGATGATTCAGACCGATAGCTTGAAACGATTGATTTTTACGGTATTGGAAGGCTCTGTAGTGGCTACAACCGCTTTTATCTGGTGGGCCAAAGACCATACGTATTTTCAGAAAGCGTCTTTACTTATAAAAGGGGTGATGTTAGCAGGCACACTGGTTTTGTTGATTAACTAATGAACGATGTATAATCCATGAAACTTCAGATAAATTCACTCACAGACTACCATACCTCCTACCGCGAAAGTGTTATGGATCCATCGGCATTTTGGGATAGACAGGCAAGAGCCTTTCAGTGGTCAACGGAATGGGATAGCGTACTGGAAGCAGATTTTATCGAAGGCCACAACCGATGGTACGTGGGTGGGCATCTCAATATTACGATCAATTGCCTTGATCGGCACCTTGATGCTTTCGGGGATCAGGCCGCCATTCTCTGGGAACCAAATGAACCGATGCAGGAAACCAGGCGGCTTTCGTATCGCGAATTGTATACAAGTGTATGTCAGTTTGCCAATGGACTTAGAGCGCATGGAATCGGGAAGGGTGATCGCGTATGCTTTTATATGCCAATGGTTCCTGAACTGGTGATAGGCATACTTGCTTGTGCCAGGATAGGGGCTATACACAGTGTGGTGTTTGCTGGATTTTCTGCAGCTTCGCTTGCAGACAGGATCAAAGATGCTGCATGTAAAATGGTGATTTGTGCGGACTATAATGTACGCGGAGTAAAACAAATACCAGTTAAATCTCTCGTGGATGAAGCACTCTCCTTTGGTTGCGAAACTATAGAAACAGTCGTAGTCTACAGAAACACTGGTGTTGGAATTCCCTGGGTCAATGGCCGTGACTTCTGGTGGGATGAAATTATTGAAGGCCGGGAAGAACATTGTACACCGGAAATCATGGAGAGTGAGGACCCACTTTTCATACTCTACACCTCAGGCTCTACCGGTAAACCAAAAGGTGCTGTGCATACCTGTGGAGGGTATATGGTCTATACCGGGTATACCTTCAATAATGTATTCCAATATCAACAAGCCGAAATCCATTGGTGTACAGCAGATATTGGGTGGATCACCGGTCATAGTTACGTGATCTATGGACCTCTACTAAACGGGGCTACTACCCTTCTGTTTGAAGGAATTCCTACCTATCCAGATCCTTCAAGATTATGGAAAATATGCGAAAAATATAAAGTGAATATCTTTTACACGGCTCCAACGGCTATACGGGCGTTGATGGCTGCTGGTGATGAGCATACTATCGGGCATGATCTTACATCAATACGTGTATTAGGAACGGTCGGAGAGCCGATCAATGAAGAAGCGTGGCATTGGTACAATGAAAAGATCGGGGGAGGTATAGCGCCGGTCATCGATACCTGGTGGCAAACGGAGACCGGTGGGATTATGATTACACCACTTCCTGGTATTACGGATACAAAACCATGTTTTGCATCCTATCCTATGCCCGGTGTTCAGCTCATCCTTGTAGATGTCAATGGAAATGAGGTTAAAGGAAACAATGCAGAAGGCCTGCTGTGTATCAAATTTCCGTGGCCATCTATTATCCGCACTACCTATGGAGATCATGAACGATGTAAGCATTCCTATTTTTCTGCTTTTCCCGGTTTGTATTTTACCGGAGATGAAGCAAAGCGGGATGAAGATGGCCGGTACAGAATTATTGGCCGGGTAGATGATGTCATCAATGTCAGCGGTCACCGGATCGGAACTGCCGAGATAGAGAATGCGATTGATGAGCATGACAATATCGTAGAAAGTGCGGTGGTTGGATACGCTCATCCGATCAAAGGCCAGGGTATATTTGCTTATGTGATTTTATTGCATGCCATCACTGATGAGACTAAATTGTTTAAGGAAATCAATGAGAAGTTGGTGCAGTATATTGGCCCGATAGCCAAGGCTGATGAAGTGATGATCGTGAGTGGCTTGCCAAAAACTCGATCAGGCAAAATCATGCGGAGATTGTTGCGCAAAGCTGCTGAAAAGGATTATGATAATTTGGGGGACATTTCCACATTACTCAATCCTGAAATCGTGGAAGAGATCGTTGAAAAATCAAAACTCATTTCATCACCCAATAATCCAATAAACAAATAAACACATCAACCAATAAGCCGCTGCCTCGACTCCGCTCAGCAAACAACCAACAAACACAATAACCAATAAATCAAAAATGTATTTAGACCACCCACCATTGTTTTTGGCTTCGAAATCTCCCAGACGGCAGGAGTTGTTGAGCGCTGCAGGTATTTCTTTTCAACTGATCGATGTTGATGTTGAGGAAGTCTTCCCGGAAGATATGGTGGTAGAGGATGTGCCTGAGTTTCTGGCCCGAAAAAAAGCTACTGCGGCTATTCCGCTTGTCCCACACGAAAGCATTGTTTTGGCGGCTGATAGTGTTGTGATCCTTGACAATATCGTTTTTGGTAAACCTGCTGACCAGACTGAAGCAATGGAGATGCTCTCCAAACTGGCAGGCAGGCACCATCTTGTCATCACCGGCGTTTTCCTAGGAAATCACGTTCGAGGAATTGGTTTCTCAGAGTTTACTTCCGTCTGGATCGAGCCCATGTCTCCTGAGGAAATTGCATATTATGTCCAAACGTTTCCACCGCTGGATAAAGCAGGTTCGTATGGCATACAAGACTGGCTCGGTTGGTCAAAAGTATCACGCATCGAAGGATCATATGCTAACGTAATGGGGCTGCCTATCCATAAAGTGTATGAGACCCTAAGTGAATGGAATAAAGAAAATCATTAAAGCTTACTGCTTCAAGGTCACCTGCAACCATTCATTCCTTTCATTTATTTCCACCACCTCTAGCGGTGGAAATAAAAGGTGCTGCTCCATATATCCTCTATCATAGGTCATGATGCCTGATAGCAATATATACCCGCCAGGTTGCAGCATTGCTTTGAGTTCTTCAAAGTGTTTTGCAATTACCGTCACATTAATATTGGCCAGAATGATATCGTATAACCCGGGGTCAGCAGCTTCAAGCCCCCCTTCCCGGAAATCGCACAAATGCTCAACGTAATTAAGAATGGAATGCTCAATACTGTTTTCCTTTGCTTCAGGCTGCGTATCAACACCTATAACTTCGGAAGCACCTTCCATAGCAGCCACCACAGACAGAATGCCTGTTCCACAACCGAAATCAAGCACCCGCTTGCCTCTGAAATCAATTTTAGACATCGCCTGCAGCATCATATAGGTTGTTGCGTGATGGCCGGTGCCAAAGGCCATCTTCGGAGCGATAATCACTTCATGTTTGAATCTCTCTGCACTACCAGCATGGAAGCCGGCGCGGATATAACAATAATCATCCACCGCGACAGGATTAAACGAACTTTCCCAGACCGCATTCCAGTTTTGATCAGGAACAATATCCATCTGGTATTCTCTGAACCGAATTCCTTTTTCTTCATTCACGCTTTCCAAAAGATCCTGCGTGATATCATGTTTGAGAATATAGGCTATGATCGTGTTGCCGTCTTCATGGAAAGACTCAAACGGCCATTCACTCAACATAGCCATCCAGATTTCGTTGTCATAACCTTCCATGTCAAAAGTCATGGAGAAATACTCAGGGTTTGAAATGCTCATTTCGTTTTCGGATAAATTTCACCTGAGTATGCTTTCCAGGTATTAATTAAAAGGGAAGTGACCGTCATCGGCCCTACACCGCCTGGCACCGGAGTGATATAACTGCTTTTGGGTGCCACTTGTTCATAATCGACATCGCCGACCAATCTGAAACCAGATTTCTTAGTTGGGTCATCCACTCTGTTGATACCCACATCGATCACAACGGCTCCTTTCTTGACCATATCTGCTTTCAGAAAATTAGGTCTTCCCAGTGCCACGATCAGCACGTCTGCCTGCAATGCTATTTCTTTTATGTTGGGTGTACGGCTATGGCACAGCATAACGGTTGCATCACCAGGACTACCTTTCCGTGATAGAAGGATGCTGATAGGTGTTCCGACGATATTGCTTCGCCCGATAACACAACAGGTTTTTCCACTGATGTCAATATGGTATCGCTCCAGCATCTGCATGATGCCCATCGGTGTTGCAGGAAGATAGGTTGGTAAACCAAGCGTCATCAATCCAAGGTTCATCGGATGAAAACCATCAACGTCCTTCTCAGGGCTGATGGCCAGGGTGATTTCCATTTCATGGATATGCTCAGGTAATGGCAACTGAACTATAAAACCATCAATTTCAGGATTTGCATTGAGCTCGTGTACGATATCTAATAAACCCTGTTGGGATATTTCAGCGGGGCGTTGAATGAGTGTCGATTGAAATCCAGCATCACTGCAACTCTTGACTTTGTTAGTTACATACGATCTGCTGGCTGGGTGATCTCCAATCAGGACTGCTGCAAGATGCGGAGCACGTTTTCCTTCCGCCAATACTTTTTCAACTTTTTCCCTCAACTCGGATTTTATCTGTTGAGCCAGGGCATTTCCATCAATAATCTGCATCTGTTATAATTCGTTTTTTATTATTATTCAGTATTATTTCAGTTGTGGTCTTTTATTAATTCAAACAGATATTTAGTATTTCTATAGTCATAGCATCTTGTCTATCATGTCGATTCTTTGATCCGTTGTCTACATAAGATACCCATAGACATGCCGATCATACTGCCCAGGAGTCCACCTCCGATTACATCCAATGGGTAATGCAATCCAACATATACCTGGGCTAAGGAGATAACGGCGGCCCATACCCACCACCAGTATTTCCACCGCTTCATGTACCCACCAAAGACGGTCACCAGAAAAGCAGCGAGGCAAAAGTGATTTGTGGCATGAGAGGAGGTAAAACTATACCCACTGCCGCACGATACACGCTGAATCACAGCCGGCTCCATTTGTTGCTCCTGACAGGGCCGTAGCCTTTGCACCTGGTATTTGATGAATTTAGAACTAATCGTATCAGAAGCAAAGATGGAGGCCGAAATGAAAAATACGATCCATGCAATCTGGCGGACTGAAGAATTGAAAACGATCCAACTCAGGCACAATACATAAAGTGGAATCCACACATACTTGTTCCTCGCAGCAGTTAACAGCAGGTCAAATACTGGATTGCTCCATCCACTGTTGATCCAGTGAAACAGTGAGGTATCCCATTGAACTATTGTCTCCATCATCGATCAAATGTATAGTTTTGCACGGCAAATTCAATCGTAGATATTGTGTCTCTCATCAAATCAGTAAGCGGAATCCGGGGAACTATAGGTGGCAAGACCGGTGACAACCTCACACCTCCGGATATCGTTGCTTTCGTCGCAGCATATGGTTCCTGTCTATTTAGGGACTTCAAAAACCCGTCTGTCGTGATCGGTAGGGATGGCAGGATATCAGGTGAAATAGTTAAAAACCTTGCCATCAGCACCTTGAGAGCCCTTGGTATTGATGTTTTGGACCTCGATTATTCCACAACACCTACTGTGGAGATGTATGTCAAGCATGCAGGGGCGTCAGGCGGAATTATCATCACGGCCAGCCATAATCCTGTTCATTGGAATGCCCTCAAGTTTCTCAATCACAAAGGTGAATTTATAAGTCCGGAATCAGGTGAAGAGATAAAACTCATGGCTGAATCCGGCAGTCTGGACGTCAACTATGCCTCTGTTGACAACCTTGGGCGATTAACAGAGATTGCAGACGCTATTGAACTCCATATCATGGCTATCCTCGAACATCCGCTAGTGGACGCCAGAGTGATTGCCAAAGCCGGCCTCAAGGTAGTCGTAGATTGTATCAACAGTACTGGAAGCATCAGCCTCCCACCACTACTTGATGCCTTAGGCGTAGAATTTACACTGATAAATGCTGAAATGACCGGCGTATTTGCGCACAATCCGGAACCACTTCCAGAAAACTTGACTCAGTTGTGTGAATCTGTATTAACGTATGAAGCAGATTTGGGAATCAGCGTGGATCCGGATGTTGACCGCCTTGCCTTGGTCAGCGAAGACGGTGTATTTTTTGGAGAAGAATATACGCTTGTATGTGTAGCTGATTATGTGCTGCGCCATCAGAAAGGACCGCTGGTGACCAATTTGTCATCCAGCAGGGCATTGGCTGACCTGGCGGCAACTTTTGGGGTTCCTTGTTACTACGCCCCGGTTGGGGAAGTTCACGTAGTGAATGAGATGAAATACCGTGGGGCTGTCCTTGGAGGTGAAGGAAATGGCGGCATTATTGATCCGTCTCTACATTATGGTCGGGATTCCCTCATTGGCATAGCACTTGTCCTAATGCATCTGGCGACAAGCGGAAAATCACTTTCAGAGCTCAAAGCCGGATACCCTGTGTATATCATGGTAAAGGACAAAATAGCCTTTGATCCAGCTTTATCAGCCCAAGGGATTCTGGACAAAGTTGCTGGCCAATTCGATCCGGAAACGCTGGATACGCGGGATGGTCTTAAGGTTGACCTTCCAGATGCCTGGGTGCAGCTCAGGAAATCCAATACAGAACCGATTCTCCGGATATATGCTGAAGCCCAAACCCAGGAGGAGGCAATGGCTCTTGTAGAAAAGGTTAAAGGCCTGATTTAATCCCGGCAGGTCGTATCTCTGTTAACTTCCGTAAATTGCAAACTTATTTGAGCTATTTGTCATGTCCAGAAGAATTTATCTTGATAATGCGGCTACCACGCCCGTCCGACAAGAGGTTTTAGAGGCTATGTTGCCTTTCCTCACTAGTAATTTTGGAAATCCATCTTCCATTCACCAGGAAGGGCGGACGACACGAGCAGCCATTGAAGGTGCAAGGAAAATGGTAGCCTCGCTCATCAGGGCATCAACCGGAGAGATATTTTTCACCTCAGGTGGTACCGAATCCAATAATATGGCCATCAAATGTGCCGTCAGTGATCTTGGTGTCAGGAGGATCATCACTTCTCCTGTGGAACATCATTGCGTAAAGCATTCAGTGGAGCATTTGAAATCCATGGGTTTGGTGCAAGTAGACATGGTGAGTGTTGATCAATATGCTCTTCCCGACTTCAATCATCTTGAAGAACTGCTGGCTGCCTCCGATACACCAACGCTGGTCACTGTCATGCACGCTAATAATGAACTTGGTTCAATGATTGACCTCGATCAGCTTTCTACTTTATGTAAAAAATACGGCGCATACCTGCATTCCGATACAGTGCAGACTGTAGGGCACTTTCCAATCAATGTGCAACATACACCCATTGATTTTATGTCTGGTGCTGCACATAAGTTTCATGGGCCTAAAGGAATAGGATTTATTTATATCAACAATCGTTGCCACATTCATCCATTTATAGACGGAGGCTCCCAGGAACGTAATATGAGGGCCGGTACCGAAAACATCAGTGGTATTGTAGGCCTGGCAAAAGCTATTCAACTAGCATATGGAGAATTGGCTGAGGACACGGCTCATATCTCAGCACTAAAGGAATACATGAAGCAAGAGATTCTGGCTGTTTGTCCAGAAGCCCATATTAACGGGCATCCTGAGCATTCGCTCTATACCGTTTTGAATGTCTCCTTTCCTCCCGGCCCTCATGCCGATCTGATGATCATGTCACTCGATATTGCCGGGATCAGTGTTAGCGGTGGAAGTGCCTGCAGTTCAGGTGCTGAATCTCAATCTCACGTCCTCAATGCAATCGGACATCCTGCTGACCGGAAGGCAGTTCGTTTTTCACTGAGCAGGAATACGACCAGGGAAGATATAGACTATGCTGTCGAGCAACTGGCTGGTATTCTGTCTGCGGGTGTCCATGTGCTATCCTAACGAAAGTGATACCAGAAGCAGCAAAAGTCCAACTGAATCCAGAGTATATCAGCAGCCTGATTTCTCAGGCTTATCAACGCATCAGGAAACATGTCATTCAAACCCGTTTAGTGTTTGATCCTACGTATTCCCTTTGGCTCAAGTGTGAGCATGAACAGAAAACAGGTTCCTTCAAATGGAGAGGAGCTTTATCCAAACTGAGTCTATTTAAACCTGGTCAGACCATCATCACTGCTTCGACAGGTAATCATGGTCTTGGTGTAGCCAATGCGGCGGTACTCTTCGGACTCATCGCCAGGATATTTCTTCCATCAACTGCATCTCCTAAGAAAATTGAAAAGCTAAATGTCCTTGGGGCCGACCTTGTCAACGTGGATGGTGATTCATTGGATGCAGAAATGCAGGGTAAAGAATATGCAGCATTACACCATCTTCCATGGGTCAGTCCTTATAATGATGAGGCAATCATTGCAGGTCAGGGTACTATTGGACTTGAAATTTCTGAGCAATTATCAGCGATAGATAAAATATACATTACCGTGGGCGGCGGTGGTTTGGTTTCGGGTATTGCCAGCTGGATCAGGTTTCATCATCCAGCGGCAGAAATCATCGGATGTCAGCCGGTCAATTCTCCTGAAATGCACCTAAGTATATTATCAGGCCATGTCGTGATGGCTCCTGAGTCACTCACTACCCTCTCCGATGGTTCCGCCGGTCCATTGGAGGACGACAGTATTACATTTCCGATTTGCCAGATGGTGATCGATCGCTTTATCCTTGTTTCTGAAGAGGAGATTGAAGTTTCTATCCGGCATCTCCATCTCCAACATCATATGGTAGTAGAAGGAGCGGCTGGTGTCGCAATGGCTGCCGCGATAAAGGACACACGAAGACTGGAAGTGGAAAATGCTGTGGTGGTATTATGTGGTGGGAATATAGATACAGTTGTGCACAAAAGAATTTGTGATAGTTGAGCTATCCCTATTGTAAGACGGTGTTATTTTAAATGCGTTGAATGGCGTCGCTACTCTTTTTAAAAACTTCAAATGTCAAGGGAAAGCTTTTGCATCAGATGCGGAAGGATCGCCATATTAAGCAGTTGAGCTTCTGCATTTGCTTTTTCGGCGAAATCCGTTCCATTACTTGCATAAAGAATAGTGCGGGAGGCGTTGATGAGCAGACCGCCATCCGTATTGAGTCCAGCTTTGCAGATGGCTTCCAAGTCACCACCCTGGGCACCAACGCCCGGGATTAGAAAGAAATGATCAGGAAACGCATTCCGGCATTCTTCGATATCTGTGGGGTGAGTAGCTCCAATCACAAACATGGTATTCCCGGCATGGCCCCATGTGGAGGCTGTATGCATTACCTTCTGATATAGTTTATGTCCACTCGATAAGGCAATTTGCTGGAAATCACTACTACCATGATTGGACGTCAAGGCCAGGATAATAACCCATTTGCCATCCTGGAAAAATGGGGTTACACAATCTTCTCCCATATATGGATTGACGGTGATGGCATCACAGTGCAATTGTTCGAATACTGCGCGGGCATACATGGCCGAAGTATTTCCGATATCTCCACGCTTGGCATCTGCTATAATAAAATGGCTGTCGCCAATGTACCCAATCGTTTCTTCAAGGATACGCCATCCTGTGGTGCCCAGTGATTCGTAAAAAGCAAAATTGGGTTTGTAGGCGATGCATGAAGACCGTGTGGCATCGATGATGGCTTTGTTAAACGCCAGAATGTCTCCATGGATTATAGCAGGCAACTTAGATGAATCAACATCCAAACCGATGGTCAGAACTGACTGGCGTTCGCGGATCAGCGAAGTGAGAAAGGACTTATCTTTTTTAACGTCAGACATGCATTGCATTGACCGCTTCGACGGAACGGATCTGAGGAAGGCGTGACTTGACGGCCTGTTCAACGCCGGCTTTCATGGTCATAATCGACATAGAGCACTGCTCGCAGGCTCCCAGCCATTTTACCCGCACGATCATTTCATCGGTGACCTCTACGACGGTGACATCACCACCATCTACGGCGAGATGTGGTCGGATATCATCGAGTGCTAATTCGATCTGATGAAGCAGAAGTGTTTTTTCCTGGTCTGACATTTGCCCGGTAAAATTAGGGTTATTTAGGAACAAGTCCTACGATTCACTGATTATCCTTCTTTGATCTCTACGATTCGAGTCGGGGCGATGGCTTCATTACGCACCAGTGTTTGTTCATGCAACGCTTTTGCAAAATTGATAAAACGCTCTTGCAACCCACCTGTATCTTCCTGCAGTACAGCAGGACGGCCATTATCACCGCATTCCCTGACGGATTGAACAAGTGGAATCTGTGCAAGTAATTTGGTATTACCAAGGTCTGCAAGCTTGGCTCCCCCTCCGCTACCGAAAAGGAAATATTTATTTTCTGGCAGTTCTGCCGGCGTAAACCATGACATATTCTCCACCACACCTAAAATCGGAACATTGAGGGAATCAAGCATAAACATATTCATAGCCTTCACAGCATCAATAACGGCTAACTCCTGAGGAGTGGTCACGAGTATTGCCCCGGTCAAAGGAACAGTCTGTACAAGCGTCAACTGGATATCTCCGGTACCAGGAGGTAGATCAATGATCAGATAATCAAGTGCGGGCCAAAGCGTATCCCCGAGAAATTGTTTGATAATACCTGCTAACCTGGGCCCGCGGAGGATAACGGCTTGTTCAGGTTCCACGACAAATCCTATGGACATGACGGGCATACCATAAGCTTCGAGAGGGACTATTTTGTGGGTACCATGGACAACCTGGACTTTAGGTTTCTGGCCTTGTAATCCAAGCATGGTGGGCGCGGAAGGTCCATACAGATCGGCATCCAAAAGACCGGTCCGGAATCCAAGTTTCTGAAGACCGAGTGCAAGGTTGACGGCAATAGTGCTCTTACCAACACCACCTTTACCGGAAGCAACGGCAATGATATTTTTTACGTGAGGCAGTGGGCTTTTCTTAGCTGCATCCTGCTCAGCCTTTTGCATATGGATATGCACCTCAGCTGCAGGATAGACTGTGGAAATGGCCTCCATACAGGCAAAATTTAAACTTGATTTCTGCACCTCTGGCAAATCTGCTGTAGCAAGTTTGAATTGTACCTGGTTTCCCTGTATTCGCAGTTCAGAAATCATGCGCCTGCTGATGATATCCTGGCCTGTGGCTGGATCCTTCACAGCACTGAGTGCGGTTACAATTATATTATTATCAATTTCCATTTTGGTAGATTCAGAAAGAATACAATTATTACCCCTATAAGTTTACACTATAGCCTTTTCAGGAAGGCCTGCAGGATAAACAATCCGCCAGTTTAGTATAATCGGGCTGGTCAGCGATGGACTGGTGAATAAACTTTTCTTTTATTTCTCCTTCATATAGTTGGAATGCTCCGGGCATCTGAAATCCGTCTCCGATTACATGACTATTTAACCCATGTCCCTGAAGAACCCCTTGCTGGAAGGTCCGGAGCCACACCTTGAGGCCCATCATTTGCTGCAAGGTTGCCTTGAGCAGGCCAAATTGCTGATAGACCAAGCCGTCAGGGTCAGTCACATAATCCACATCAGACAATTGATACTGTTCAAAAAAACTCTCTGCGGTGGCAGGGTCTGCAAGGTGTACTAGGACCAGCTGTGTATTCTGGGCTTTGATCTGATCCCATCTTTTGCCAAGTTCGGTCATGGCTTCTTTACAAAAAACACAACCGAAATGCCTGAGAAATACGATCAGGACAGGCCGTTTATAGGAAAGATCCCACAGGGAGTCTCCCCGTTGCGTATAAATATGATGTAGAAAACTAAGTTTTTCCAAAAGCGTTTATTATCAGCTTAAACCCATTTTATCATAGGCACTCATGACGTCCCTGACATGTCCGGCAGATTCATGCAGTAACGCCATCTCATCAGCTGTCAGGTCTAATTCAATAACTGATTCTACACCGTTCTTGCCTAGTTTTACCGGAACACCCAGATAGACGTCTTTCAGGCCATACTGGCCTTCCAGTTTGATACAACATGGGAGAATTCTCTTTTCATCCTTAAGTATCGCGGACACCATTTGTGCGGCGGCTGCTCCGGGCGCATACCAGGCAGAGGTTCCCATCAGCTGCACCAGTTCACCTCCGCCTTTCTTGGTGCGGTCAACAATAGCATCAAGCGTTACAGTATCAATCATTTCTGTAACGGGAATACCAGAAACTGTTGTATATCGTGGCAGCGGCACCATTGTATCACCATGGCCGCCGAGGAGCATGGCCTGAATATCCCGGGGTGAAACATCAAGTGCTTCGGCCAGGAATGCCCGGTAACGCGCTGTGTCCAGGACACCAGCCATACCAATTACTTTGGTAGAAGGGTGACCGGAGACCACATGAGCAGCATAGGTCATGACATCCAGCGGGTTGGATACCACGATCAGGATAGCATTCGGACTGTGTGCCAAGAGCGATTTTGTCACCGAGGAGACAATTTTTGCATTTGTGGAGATCAGGTCATCCCTGCTCATACCCGGCTTTCTGGGCACACCAGCTGTGATCACCGCGATATCTGATCCTGCCGTGAGGGCATAATCTCCTGTTCCGGTGATCCGTGTGGAATAATCGTCAATAGGTGCCTGTTGCCATGTATCGAGCGCCTTCCCCATTGCCATATCAGCCATCAAGTCGAGCAGAACTATTTCATTCACAATGTTTTGATGCGCTAAAACATTAGCCACTGTAGCACCAACATTCCCGGATCCTACAACTGTTACTTTTGACATATGTTTAGATTGAATTATTCATAAAATGATTATGTGTCGGCAAAACTAAGAAGATTTAACCATCCTTTGGAATTTGATGCTCCAATTGATTGTTATCTTTGCGAACACAAAACAGACACTTATGTTAAGATCCTTTCTGGCCCTTGCGGGCCTTTTCATTAGTTCAATACTCGCTGCCCAATTCTGCAGTACTCCCCAGGAACCATTGCTGGAACGCACCGATGCCAATAAAAAAGCCATGATGCCTGTTCAGCGGGGTGTACAAAAGTATATTCCGGTTACCTTTCACCTGGTAGCGAATACAGCAGGCAACGGACGTATTACAGAAGAAAACGTATTGCTCCAGATCGCCAGTATCAATGCTTCATATGCTGACCAGGAGGCAAAATTATATATCGATCGTTTCAACTATTTCGATAACGATGCGGTCTATGACACACCGGGTTCCACTGCTGGCAGAACGCAGATGAGACTGAGAAAGGATAATAATTCCATCAATGTGTTTATCGTCAATAATATCGAAAGCACTGGCCCTGGAAATACACTTGCTTATTTTGACCCTCAGGAAGATTGGCTTGTTTCCAGGAAAGATGAAATCAATGGCGTTACCTCTACCCTGGCCCACGAGGTGGGGCATTTCTTCAGTCTCCCGCATCCATTTTTCGGATGGGATTGTAACCCGTATACACTCGATGCTTATACCAATCCGGTTAATGTCGATTTTACGATTCCATGTATAGGTGGTGGTGGGTCAGTCCTGATTGAATTACACAACCGGACAAATTGCAACACAGCTGGCGACAGGATCTGCGATACGCCGGAAGATTACAATCTTGGTCTTTTCTACCAAAACGATTGTAGCGAAAATACCTCCATCAGGGATAAAAACGGGGAAGTGATCAAGCCAATGACCAACAATTTTATGAGCTATTACAGGGAATGCGCAGTCTATGCCTTCTCCCCCACACAGAAAAATCTCATCAACACTGACTTCTTTACCTTCCAGCGTTCATATATCCGCACAGGAAATATACCAAATACGACGGCTGTAGTTGATCCGGTAGCGTATATCACCCCGATCAACGGCGAAGAGTCAGGGAGTACGACTAATATTGTTCTGGACTGGGAAGACACACCGGGGGCAAATAAGTACATTGTGATGTATGCACGAAATGCGTCCTTTACGGTTAACCCTGTCAAAGAGATCGTCACTGAATCACAATATCTGATCACGGCTCAATTGAGTGAAAATATTACCTACTATTGGAGAGTATGGCCGTACAATGAATCCATGACAGGTGCGGGTTACAGTACCACACAAAATTTTGTAGCAGGCACAGGTGTGGGCGTCAATGAGATCAGAGAGATCACCGGCTATGCACTCAGTCCTAACCCGGTCACCGGAGATATTGGAGCGAGGCTGACGCTTTCGTCCACAAAAGCTTTCGCTGCAACGCTGGAGATCACTGATGCTTCAGGACATGCACTGGTAACAGAAAAAATCCTCATTCCTTCTGGCTATTCACAGCACCCGGTTCAGGCAGGTGATCTGCCTGCAGGTTTATATTTTGTGATCATGCATTCGGAGAAGGGCAGACTTGTAGAGCGACTGCTGGTGCTGGAATAAAACAAAGTGTAATCTGTTATTACCAAAATCAATTATAAAAGAATCCCACGTTCTGTGAAGACAAATGAGGGATTCTTTTTTTATTAACGGGAGACCGGATGCAATTCAAGGGATTTATTTAGCTTTCCTCCCTGAATTAAAACAAAACGCATGCTCAAAACGAGTATCATTCTCATCATTACGTTTATCATTGTTCCCATCGCCTCGTATTATTTGGATGACCCACTTACGGCCGAACAATCCAGAATACTTTGGAATTGCATTTATATCTTTCTTAGCGTTGCAACCTATTGCTTTATCGTCAGTCAACTCACCGGCAATTGCAGTCAGGTAGACAAACTGTGGAGTATCATACCGTTGGTCTATGCATGGTATATTGCTGTTGAAGGCGGAATGGAGTCGAGGTTGGTGGTGATGGCTTTACTCGTTACATTATGGGGTATTCGACTTACGTACAACTTCTCCAGATGCGGAGCATATACCTGGAAATTCTGGACCGGAGAAGAAGACTACCGATGGGAAGTACTCCGTCAGAAACCTGAACTGAAAGGCAAAGTCAGATGGTTTTTTTTCAACCTCCTTTTTATCTCTTTTTATCAACAAGGTCTGCTATTACTCATCACCCTTCCGACCTTGATTGCCTTGCGTGGCAGAGAGACGCCTCTTGGCCTATTGGACTACCTCGCTACAGTGCTGTTTCTTTTCTTCCTCGTGATTGAAACCATTGCGGACCAGCAGCAATGGAATTATCAACAGGAAAAGCACAGAAGGATCAAAGAGGGTGAGAAACTAACGGGTATCTATGCCTTAGGCTTTTCACATACAGGTCTATGGCGCTGGATCAGACATCCTAATTACATGGCCGAACAAGCCATCTGGATCACGTTTTATTTATTTAGTGTAGCCGCTACAGGCACGTGGTTAAACTGGTCGATCACAGGATGTCTGCTTTTACTTGTATTGTTTCAGGGAAGTTCGGACTTCAGCGAATCCATTTCAGCGGAGAAATACCCGGAGTATAAGGCGTATCAGGAGAAGACGGGGAGATTTTTACCAAGATTTAATTACTGGCATCTATCGTTTTTAAAAGGAGGAAGATATATTTGAAATAGGCCCTCTTCATACTACTTTACTTCATTCGGTGGATTCCAGTATAAGACGTATACAAGTTCCTCGTGAAAAACCTGCGTCATCTACCAGGTCAATAATCTCTACCCTGGTTGCCATGTTGTATACTTGTCCGTAGCGTTCAAAAGTTTCTTTAGCAATGTCCATGCCTTTGGAGACGTGTGATTCCTGATGTTTTTGTTGAGCACTTGTTGCACGCCCTACCCCATTATCTTCTATTTCAAAAGCATAGCCGGCAGGCAGTTTGATAACCCGAATCCAGAGGCAAAGGTTTTCTTTCTTGGGCGCCAACCCGTGCCATATTGCGTTTTCAACATATGGCTGAATGAAAAGAGGTGGAACGCGAACATTCTCTGGATCAATAGGAGGGTCAAGTTGAATATCAAGTTGAATGGGGTTTGACATGCGGAGCGATTCAAGTTCGATATACAGCCGGGTTACTCCTATTTCATCGGCCAGACTTACATTAGCTTCTGTTGTGTAATCCAATGTCTGCCTTATGAGCTTTGCAAATTGCGACAAGTAATAAGAGGCTTTGCCTTTGTCTTCCTTCAATATGTAACGATTGATCGAATTGAGGGAATTGAAAATAAAGTGAGGATTCATTCGTGAGCGAAGCGCTTTCAATTCTAGCGCAGTCATTTGACGCTCCATCTCCAGTTTGATTTTCTTTCGTTGAAATTGCCGCCTGACCAGAAGCCACATTATACCCAGGCATAGCAAAAAAATCAGCATTTTGAAATAAAGTGTTTCCCATAAGAGCGGAAAGACCTGAATCTGTATTGTTTTATACACGAGATCGATGTCATCTCCTGCCCCTCCCATGCGAAACATAATCTTATGCTCACCTGGTTTGAGATTCTCAATGGAGGTTACTCCATCATTACCTATGCTTCTCCAAAGGGTATCACCTTCATTTAGGTAACGGTAACTGTATTGGAGTGGAGAGGTGTCATCATAGGATATGTTTGACAATTGAATGAAGAGTTTCCTGTCCTTGCCATGAATATCAATCTGTGCCTGATCAAGCCAATGCCAAATATGAGCTCCACAATGTACCTGCTCTATCAACAATTGCGGTATTCCGTTTTTTGATAAAAGTGTCTCCGGCCTGCAAGCCATGATGTTCATACCATGCATAAAAAAGAGTTGATCTGTTTCAGGATCATAGGTCAGTGCTTTTCTGCTAAAATGAATTGACGCACCAGCGCCATACGGGTATCTTCGAAATGTAAAGTCGTCGATCGAAACAGAGGCTAAGCCTGAGGGCGTCATAATCCATATATGTCTATCCACGAGGATCATGGCGCTGATAAGCTGATCAGGCAAACCATCGCTGGTAGTGAATTGTCGAAATGTATTTGCCTCCGGATCATATCTAATGATACCATTTCGTTGAAGTGCAAACCACATGACCTGATGAAAGGAGTCCATCACCATACTGCCGACATTGTTGCGACCGAGCCATGCTCCTTCAAAAGAATCGCGGCAATAATCTATTTGGGAAGTAGCAAGATTGTATCTACAAAATCCATGATGCGATAGCCATAAATTCCCCTCCCAATCCTCTGCCAATTGGGTAGGAGTTCGAAGCTGTTGCTCTATCTTTTTATCGAGTGGTACAGCTTCAAATTTTTTGGTGGTGTGGTTATAATAATCAAGCGTACTACTATTTTGAATGGTATACAAGGTACCATTGATTTGAGATTGAAATGCAAACCATGGAAAGGTAGATGGATTATGTACCCATGGATCTATCGCTTGAAATCGCCACGACTTTGTACTGAGCCATATGCGTGGGCCTTTTGTACAGATGAGAATGGAGTCCTGACCATAAGGTGCAAAATGAAGGATATCTGACGAGTAAATTGAGTTACTTGGAGCAACATTGATTTCCTTAATCAATACCAGTGAACTTTTATCATAACATTTAAGGATGCTCCCTTCTGCAGTACCTGTCACCAGACAGGGTCCGGAAATAGCGAATTGAACATGAGCCTTTTCAGGAATCCTGGCATCAAAGACTGGTGAGGTTTTTCGAATGCCATTGTTTATATCTCGCTGTTTGTAGAGCCCATGATGCGTGCCAAGCCAGATACGACGGTCCGTGTCTATCAACATCGTATATGGGAGGATATCCCCTTGCGAGAACTCATCATGCGTTATACGTTGCACACTTGTGTTTAACTCCATTTGCATAGTTCCCTTCCCGGGCATCAGCAGATAATAACGTGAATCAGTGATACTAACAAGTTGGGTATTCCAACGAAAATGATGGAGATTACGCTCTTCAATCGGTTGAGCAAATGATAGATTCTTTCCTGCATGATAGTATACTAACTTGCTTTGGTGGCGACTGATAAATAGGTATTCAAATGGATTTAATTCAAAGAAGTGCAAACTTCGATCGATTAAAAATGAATCCAAAACAGGAAATATACCCGGCTCCAATGGCGCGGTTGTTCTACTCAAAGGGTCATAGCTAGTGATGCCATGATTGCCTGTGATCAGGAATTGACCATCGGGCATTGGGACGATGTGACGACCATACGATCCTGAAATTCCAAGAGATTCGGAACTGTCGCGATGGATGTATTCATACTTTTTATGCATTACTGAATCCACATGCATAAAACCGGCTCGGGAGAGTAAGATCAATCCTCCGTGTCCGTCACTGGCCACATCCGTTATTGTATTGACCAGATAGGCTGGAGCATCTGCCGCTCCGGATAAATAGAGGCTGGTATCCTTTTCAGTGATGCAATCATGAATAAACACACCTTCCATTGTAAGGCAGATCAATTTATCCTCGATGTATTCGATTTGTGTAATGCGGTTGTCAGGGATGGCTTTTGTGGTAATATTCTTCAGAAATGCCTTGGAAGCAAATCCATTGTATCGATACAATCCGGAAGGAGTGCCTATCCAAAGATAGCCTCGCTTATCCTGAACCATGCCGGAGACAGGTAATTCGGGCATCCCTTCCGGCAAAGACAATCGCCCAAAGTCAAGTGCAGAAAATTGTGCATTCAATGTAATGGGTAGCGTAGCCCATAGCACATATCCAGCGATGAGATTTAAAGCCTGACAAAAGCATCTATGCCAACTCACTGAACATCAAAATTGAGATACCGATCCAGTTCGCTTAGAAAATCATCTTTACGTGTGCGGGATATAGGAAGGAAGGTTTCCTGAATCTTCACCTGGCCCCCATCACTCTTCGAATACAGCTGAACATGTGCAAGATTGATCAGATAGGAATTGTGTATACGAAAGAAACCACACGGCAAGAGAATAGGCTCAAAGTCCTTTAAGGTACGTGAGGCCATCACTTTCTTTCCACTGGCCAGATGAAAAACGGTATAGCTGTTGTCGGCTTCGCAGTAGATGATTTCTTTTACGGATTGAATCAGCATACCATCGCTATTGACGATGGAAATTTTGCGATTGGTGTTTCGTTCACTCTGAAATCGTGCAGTGTCCAGTCTTTTCTTTTCCTCCAGTACACGGTTCATGGTACCGACCAGATCTTCTGCTGCAATGGGTTTCATGACATAGTCAATAGCCCCGTACCGCATGGCTTTAATGGCATAATTATCGTACGCCGTTGTAAAAACAACTTTGAACGTAAAAGGCATCAACCGATCCAGTACCTCAAATCCGTTCATCCCGGGCATATTGATATCTAGGAAGACTACATCCGGTGTCTGAGATTGTATGAAGGTGATAGCCTGAATGGGGTCCGTAAAACTTCCGGTTAGTTGTATGTCCGGGTAATGCGTGGTCAGCAAGGACTCAAGGACCTCGATACAAAACTTTTCGTCATCGATAATTACCGTTTTAATCATAGAATCTTGACTTGTACCACGTCCGAACAACTTGCCTTTTAGGCCTGAAAAAATTCGATCATGTATACTAAGCATGGGCAAGATAGTTTTTACTTTGAAATTCAGGCAAACATGATTTCGGCGCGAAACATTGTCGAATACGTGGTTACACCTTATTTCGTTTGATTGAACTAGCGAATGTAGTCTTGCAATAGTGCTTTTATCAACTGTATTTCGACCTTCAAAGATTCAAGTTCAAGACCCAATTGTAGCATAGTCTGCGATTGACTAATTACTTCTGCTTTCAGGGTTTCGTTTTCGAGGCTTAATTCCTGAACGGCTTTGACGAGTGGCACAGTGAATGACGCATAACTAAGACCATAGTGATCATCCGGGTTAGCAGGTGCATGCACGCCATAGAACTCATACCCTATGGACTGTGCTGCGGCTTCTACTTCTTGAGCGATAAAGCCTGAATTGAGTACAGCTGATTTTCGTTGACGTGCTTCGACATCACTTTGGGGCGGTGCTACATAGACCAGCTGGCCATGCTCATCGCGTTCATAATCTTCTTTGAGATGTTCAGCGATGGACGCTACATCGAGGTGATAAGTGACAGGATGCAGGAGGCGGATGAAATCAAGACCGGGTACATTATCGCTGACATCCTTTTTAAAGCGCCCGTCTGAGATAATAGTCCAATCTACTGCCCCGCCGATTTCATCGATAGCACTGTTTCCAATTTTGATCATTTCTGAAGAAGTGGCAGTCGCATTGTATCCGATAGCTGTCGCATTGGTAAATGCATCTCCACTACCAGAGACATCTGCACCATAGCCTATGGCCGTATTATTATTTCCGGTGACGATATTATCCAGACAGTTTCGTCCCACTGCCGTATTATAGTCCCCACTAGTAATAAATGATGAGACACTTGAACCGATACCTGTATTGTTGAATCCTGTGGTCAGTGCGAATAAGGAATGCCTGCCAACAGCGGTGTTTAAGTAGCCCGTAGTGTTATTATACATTGAGGAATCTCCTATGGCCACATTTTCATCGCCAGATGAGTTTCTATAAAGAGATCTATTGCCTACAGCCACATTTTGATAACCTGATGTGTTGAAGTACATGGATGATGAACCTACACTTGTGTTTCCAAAACCATTAGCATTTAGGTATAAGGAATTCCACCCGATACCAATATTCGAATTTCCATTTGAATTGCTACTTAATGCTTTATATCCAAGGGCAATATTTCTAAACCCAATTGTGTTTTCCGCTAAAGTATTAAACCCTATTCCAGTATTTTCATATCCATTAGTATTATTACTTAAAGAAGCGGAACCTAAAGCTACATTGCTACTCCCTCCAATATTATCCTTGAGAGTGAACTTTCCGATTGCCGTGTTATGAGATCCAACGGTATTTGAAGACAATGAATAATAACCTATACCAATATTATCATTCTGCTGCGTATTATAAAGGGAGTTTGATCCTATAGCGATACTAAAATTTGCATTTGTGCTATTCCGCATTGCATTTGGTCCAATAGCTATATTTCGATATGAATTTATATCTGAATATAGTGTATTGATTCCTATGGCTATATTTTCATGGCCATTCGCATTTGTGAATAAGGCATTGGATCCTACTGCAACATTACCAAATCCAGATGTAATAGATAAAAGTGCAGAATCACCTACAGCAACATTTTTAAGTGTTGAGTTGGAACCGTATGAATTTCCAAGAAATGTAATCCATGACTGATTTGTGAAGTAGTAAAATTGTTGCTTGTCCAGATCATACACCATAAGTCCTTCTGTTGGTCCGTTTATGGCTTGGCGTTGAACTGTGGTCATGCGTGGTATCAGTAATCCTTTGGCAGGAGAAGAGAGATCAAGAATCGAATTCGTGTCCGGTGAGGAAGTGCCTATACCAACATAAAGCGCATTAAGCGCATACATAGAATAGCCATCTACAGCCCATTTGCCATCTTCCATGGATGAGAATCCACCACCTGGAATTAACATTGTATATTCAGGTGCAAGAATAGAGGGTCGGTATTGCCACAAATCATTACCACTACCACCATTTCCCAATTCTCCTCTCGCTGCATATCCAACTCCTCCCACTGTGAAAGCGGAAACTCCCTTTCTTGGACTTCCTCCATATGTGGTTTTTTCTATCCAGTCATCTTCATCGGGTGAATATTGCCAGAAGTCATTCGTAAACTGACTGGTAGCTGATTGACCAGCACCTACATATCCTTTATCACCAATTTCAAATCTAAATGCGCCTCTACGTCCACCACCTTCATAACTTGCGCGGGTAGTCCATGCATTGGTTATAGGGTCATACTTGTAGAAATCTGACAGATAATTGGGGAAGCTATAACCCATTCCAACGTACCCAAATGAATCGATTGCAAAACCAACTGCTTCACTTCGGGTCACACCAGGTAGTGGAGCCTTTGAAGCCCAACTATTACTGGCAGGATTAAATTCCCAAAAATCATTGTAGGTGACAGAGCCATTGAAGCCCGTGCCTACATAGCCTTTCCC